>CAZJYL010000260.1:0-3852 GCA_964550265.1 uncultured Bacteroidaceae bacterium | reverse complement strand
TTTATGAGCATAGATTTGCCGCTAAACGGAACACTCTGTACTACGTCATGAGCAAAACGGGAGACTCCTTCTGGGTCTTTGTAGGGTTCGGGCATTTGGGACTGGGCTTCAGCCTCAAGCTCAGCGGCCCGTTTCTTAAGATTATCGGCGGTTACAAAGTCTCCCTTTGCCTCGGCGACCTTGGCGTCCATCAAGGCTACATTGGCTTTGCCTTGTGCTATATTTGCGTAGCCGCTTTTAAGGGCACTGCCTATCCCCCAGCCTTTTTGAGGAGCGGAATCAAGCCCCATCTGTTTGGCGTAGTTTTCAAAGAAACTTAAATTATCCATGCCCTGTTGGACAGGTGCACCGGGCTGAGGAGCCTGACTAACCTTTGCCACTGATTCATGATACAAAGCCTCTAACTGTTCTCTGGTTAATGCCATAAAGAGCACCCCCTAATAAATAAAAAAAGGCAGTACAGCCTTAGCCATACTGCCGACATCGACAATTATCTATATGTTAATTTTTCTTGTTTTGCATTTCGTCATACATGGCGGCGGCCGCTTCGGGAGTCGCTCCCCCTGCTACCATGTTAGCTATGACTGCTTCCCTGTTTAAGTCTGGCCCCATAAGCTGTCGGATAAGCCCTGCGGCATGATTATCCAGCACCGTAGCCATACCTTCTGCGCCGGGGAAATTTGAATTCCTGTATTGCTCTGCCATTGTCTGGATAGCGGATATCTGGGCCAAGATGTCGTTCGTCCCGTTACCGCTGGAGCCGCCACGGCCCAACATTTCACCGTCAACTTCCAGCCCTGCCCGTGGCTCTACCCATGATATTTTGCCGTTGGGCAGTTTTATGGGTACAAGCTGTGGTCGTCTGCCCTGAGACGCTGAAAAACGGTGAGCATTGGCGCTGATATTGGCAACCCGCTCGTTGCTGGCATGTCCTTCTCTCTTTACTTCTGCATCAAGGGCACTATCTGGAGTGACTGTGTTTGTAAAACTCTTTTGGGTGCCCTGTACTATGCCCGGAGCATAGGGGTTAGTCTGGAAGAATTGCGTTTCTCCGCCTGTGCTGAACGTGGTATTGTCGTATTTCGGAATAACCCTTTCGATTATCTTTCCGGTGTTCGCTTCACCAAGAGCGTTGGCGGCTCCCAATATAGAGTCTATCTGGTTAGGGTTATATCCATAGCCAGTCAGGCCAGAGGTAAACTGGCTCCTGCCTGCATTCTTCTCTCTCTCTGCCGCCAAGAGGCTGAGGTTCTTAAAGAAGTCAGTTCCAACCTTGCCAGCACTTGGATGGGTTAGGACAGTCTGCAACATTTGCTCTGCGTTCATTCCCTGAGTATCACCCAAAGCGCCCATTATAGCCCGCTCAGCCTCTACCTGTTTTGCCTTTTGGGCCCTCTCAAACATGGCTCCTATCTGACTGCCAATAAGCGATGTCAATATCCCGCCTATGTCAAGCGAGTAGCTGTTGCTTCTCCTTGGGGCCATAATTACTGCCATTTAAATCACCACCCGTACATTCTTGCTAATGCGTCGTAAACCGCTTGGTCTCCTCCGTAATACTGAAGTGCCGCCTCTGGATTAAAAACACCTGAAGTCGCTCCGGTATTAAACCCAGCCCGACGTGCCATTGTATCCGGCATTCCGTTTGGAGCCGCAGTATTGTCGGGCATTATCCCATACATCTTCAAGAGGAGCTGATACCTGTCTTCAACCGGGTCTGACACAGGAGCCATTACCTCGGCTGGAACCTGTTCTGTGCCGTTGACCATTCTCTGCGACTGCGTGAACGGGTCTTCCTGTATAGGTGGAGCCATTGGGCTAGCTGTAGCCAACTTCTGTTGAGCCGCTGGGGCAGGAGCTTTAGCCCCCTGTTTTGCGGGAGACTTTGCCGCTGGCTTAGAAGCTGGTCTCGGAGTAGCTTTAGGTTCACCAAACATAGCATTTATTGCGGCATAAGGCGTATCTGGGTTTCTGCTCCCGTAAATTGGAATATCAGTCGCGGCTGGCTGTGGAGTGATTCCTCTCCCCTTGCCTCGAGCCCTTATGTTTGCAGGGGCTGTGGTCGCCCTTACAGTGGGATTAGTTGGAATATAAGCCGCGGCTGGCTGTGGGGAGGCCCCCTGTCCGTTTGGGCCGCCTATCGTTGATGCTGGTCTTGCTCCCATCGCGAAATTAGTTGCCCCCGCTCCTGTCAAAGCTGCAAGTAATCCGATTATTCCGGGTATCATTGGAATAGCCATCAATACATCCCTCTATTCTTATTAAAGTCTTGCCACATCTGGTTATAGTCAGGTGCTCCCCAGTTAGGCTGAAATACAGGAGGCTGAGGTGCCTGCGGTGCGGTCTTTTTGCCCATTCCCGCCAAGTTCATTACCGTGCCAGCCGCATCTCCCTTGATTGCTGATCCCAATGCCCCAAGCCCCATTCCAATAGGTTGCATCCCGGGCACGAATGAAAGAAGTGTGCCAAGGATTCCTAGCGGATTACTGCCCCCGCCGTTGGGCGCATATATAACTGACATATATATTCCCCCTATTTTCCATCCTGATAGACAACCGTATCGTAATCAGGAAGATCTTCAGATTCCTTACGCTTCTGCCAGTAGTTAAACGCCCCGGCATACTTATTGTTTAAGTCATCGTATATCCGTGACTGAGCATCCAAGGCTCCACCCATAAGTGTTCCATAGTTCTGGGAAGTCTGTCCTAACATTTGCCCGTAGTTCTTTGCAAAGGCATCCGCTATATTGCTTCCTATCTCACCTATCGCCTTACTTGTTACCGAACTGTTGAGTATTCCCTTGCCTGCGTTTTCAGCCATAGCAGATCCTAATGAACGGTTCATTTCCCTTGTAAGGTAATCATTAACTGTATCCGTCATTCCCGCAGGAAGCTGTCCTGTCTGGGTCAATCCCTGTAGTCCTGAATATGCCTCGTTATATTTATCTCCATACTGACCATAAGTTTCATCAGCCTTGGCTAAATCAGCACCATAACTGTGATACATCGGCATAAACTGGTTATATAGTGCCGCATCCATGGCAAGCATTTCAGGTGTATATGGGTCTCTGTTTCTTACCTGTTCTGAATGTGAACTTCCGCCGCCACCCATTATTCCTTCACCTCCGTAGTTTCAAGCCAGTAAACCTTCTGGCCATTGCGTTCTTCTGTCTTATAAACTTCACCGCCAAAACGTCTTGCAAATGCCTCAGGATTCCTTACGGTGCATACCCTGAGTTTTTTTAATCCATATTTCTCTTTCCCCAATTTAAACATGTCATATGCTTTTTGTTTCCAATATTTTCCGTCACCCGCCGCCTTGTGTATGGTTAGGATTGTGCAGTCAGGATTCAGGCTCCATGTCATAAATCCATATTCAGGTTCAAAAAAAAGATGCTCGAATTTTTTAAATCCGGCATCTCCTTTTACTTTATCTGTGTACATGGCCCACCAGTAGCCAAATGGCATTGGGGCTTTCGGAATTTTCATCAGATCACCTTCACAACTATTTTATATATCCCCCACCAAAACGCGCCGCAAAGCACCAAGATATCAAGCCACATCCACCCGCGCTTAGAAATCCCCGCGAAGCCGTCAAGCCACTTAAAATCGTTGCTCTCCCCCGCATAAAACGGATAAGCCATCAGATGTACCGCAACTACCCACGGATACAGCCACAGACCGGCAAGATAAAGCAACGGAGCGGTTAATATCTCCGTTCCGAAGCCGCTTAATGCTATAAGTCGCTGATGTGCTTCTGTATCTTCCGGCATGTCCCAAATGAAACGGAAGCCCTGCCTTCGGAAAACTAGGTGGTGTCCGAAGGTTAAGGCTACTAGGTAATGTCCCATCT
>CAZJYL010000259.1:0-3911 GCA_964550265.1 uncultured Bacteroidaceae bacterium | reverse complement strand
ACACCAAATTATATAAAATGTATAATGAAAATATTTCGTTTAACAGAACGGAATATATGGCTGTTGAGATTAAGGTTATTGACACCGATCCGCAAATGGCTGCCGATATAGCAAATGAAATAGCAAATTTATATGATACCGTAAAAACCAATTTACATAAACAACGTTCTTTGGAGGGCTTTAAAATAGTTGAAAATGCTTATATGGAGCTGGCTGCAGAGGTGGCAAGAAAAGAAGATTCTTTGTCTGTTTTAAGAGGCAAGGGGGTTCAGGATTATGAATCGCAGGCAGAACGATTAAACGAGGGTTTGGTTCGTGAAATCGGAAAGGGAAATCAACATGGTGTAAACGAAATACAAAGAAGGCTTGATACTCTGGCAAAATATGGTTCAGCGTATGTTTCTCTTCGGGATGATCTGGAACACGAAAAAAAGCAGCTTAGCGATTTAAGAGCTAAATACGAAGAGGCAAAAATAGATGCAGAATCCTCCCTCCCACAAAAATTTGTTGTTGATTATGCTTATAAAGCAGAAAAGAAAACATATCCTGTTCGTTGGCTTATTGTTGTTCTTTCTACTTTTTCTACTTTGCTTACCACTATAATTCTGATAATTTTATTTGAGAATTTCAAAAAGTTTAAAAAACTTTCTGTAAACGAATCATAACAGATTAATGAATACAACGTATCCGAGATCTTTGGTTTTTTCAAAAACCGAGCGTTGGCTTTTAGCTTCATCATTAATCTTTTTAATGATTAATCTGTTGTTGATTTTCTTTTTTGAATTGTATTATTTGTCTTTGTTGCCGGTTATTCTTGGCGTTTTTTATCTTTATTTTTTTTCGGTTGAAAAGATTTTTTTAATAATAGCGTTTTTCTCTCCACTTGCCATAAATCTGAGCGACTGGGATACTCGCTTATCGGTAAGTTTGCCAACTGAACCTCTTTTGGCAGGGTTGTTACTCGTTTTTTTGCTTAAGTCTTTATATGAATTAAACCGATGGAAAGCGTTTTCTAATAATCCTATTAGCATTGCTTTTTATATATACTTTATTTGGCTTTTTTTTAGTTCTGTTACCAGCCAGATTCCGGTTGTTTCGTGGAAGTTTTTTGTTTCGCATTTATGGCTAATGGTGCCAATTTACTTCATAGGAACAAGAATTTTTTATATTAAGGAAAATACTCAAAAAACAGTTGTTTTATTGCAGATTGTGGCTTTAACTATTGTTGCTGTTTACACTTTAATCCGCCATTCAGGATATAATTTTGGTGACAGGGAAGGACATTGGGTTATGCAACCGTTTTATAAAGACCATGCCATTTATGGTTCTGCAATAGCATTGTTTATTCCTTCGATATTTTTCTTTTTAACAGATAAAAAATATAATTACACAAGAAAACTATTTTTATTCCTTGCTTTTATAATTTTATTATTGGGATTGTTGTTTTCATATAGCAGAGCAGCATGGCTGGGTTTCTTTATTGCTGTGGGAATTGGCTTGATTGTACTGCTTCGAATAAAAATGAAAATATTAACTATAGTTTTTCTATCATTTCTTCTTATAGGCTTGATGTTTAAATCGCAAATTATCAGCCGATTAGAGAAAAACACGCAAGACTCTTCAAAAGACGTGGTTGAAAATATTCAATCTATGAGTAATATTTCTACAGATGCAAGTAATTTGGAACGTTTGAATAGATGGAACTGCGCTTTAAGAATGGCAAAAGATTATCCCATTTGTGGTACCGGTCCGGGCACATATCAGTTCTTGTATGCACCATATCAATTTTCTTACGAAAAAACAATAATTAGTACAAATGCCGGAACTTTAGGAAATGCTCATTCTGAATTTCTTGGTGCAATGGCAGAATCTGGAATACCGGGCATGCTAAGTGTTGTCTTTTTAGTTTTTTCAATATTTTGGTATGGATTTATTACATATTCTAGATTAAGAAAAACAGATCAGAGTAAAGCCAGGTTTGTACTTGGGTTATTACTTGGTTTAGTAACTTATTTTGTGCATGCTTTTTTAAATAACTTTTTGGATTCAGATAAAATTGCTGTTCCGGTTTGGAGTTTTGTTGCCATTATAGTTGCTAATGGATTGGCTTGTGAACAACAAGAAAACAAACTCAAAGAAAAAATTTGCTGACAGTTTTTTGCAGAATCAGCTAAATATATATAATGTATAGATGGATTAACCTTGTTTAAGGTAATTTTTCAAATAATTCAGGAAGGCGTTTAATAAGAGCCAATTCTTTCATTTTGTCAACAGCTTCGCGCACCGGGCTTCCAAAATAGGTTTTACCTCCTTCAATTGACTTTGCAACACCGGATTGACCTAATACTACGGCTCCTTTACCAATTACAAGGTCTTTTTGAACTCCAACTTGCCCCCATAAAATAACATCATCTTCCAGTTTCACTACTCCCGCAATACCTACCTGAGAAGAAATCAAACAATTACGGCCAATGATAGTATCATGACCAACTTGTATGTGGTTGTCTAGTTTTGTTCCCCATCCGATTGTAGTGTCGCCCGAAACTCCTCTGTCAACGGTACAACAAGATCCAATTTCAACATTGTCTTCAATAATTACCCTGCCGCAACCTTCTAATTTATCAAGTAAATTAGGTCTGCGTTTAAAATAAAAAGCCTCTCCTCCAATTACCGATCCACTATTAATTATAACATTGTCGCCAATAATAGTGTCGGCATGTATTGACGAATTAGCCATTATAATACAATTACGCCCGATTTTAACATTATGTCCAATAAAAACAAGAGGCTCTATAATTGTTCCTTCTCCAATTTCGGCACTGGGGCTAATAGAAGACTGCGAAGGAATAAATGGCTTATAGTGTTTAACTAATTTCACATAATCACGAAAAGGATCGTCAGAAATTATTAATGCTTTTCCCGGAGGAACATCAACATCATCTCTGTTTATAATTATGGTAGTAGCTGCTGATTCAAGTGCCTTGTTATAATATTTGGGATGGTCAACAAATGTAAGATCTCCGGGTTCAACGCTATGAATTTCGTTTAAGCCGGTTACAACAAAATCAAGTGGGCCTTTAACCTGCACAGTATCAGCACCAATGATGTTGACCATTTGTTGCAAAGTATAATTTTTTGAAAATTTCATGAAATTCTATTATTAAATTTATTCTTTTACCCGTTCGGAGTATTCTCCTGTTCGAGTATCAACTTTGATTTTATCGCCTGTGTTTACAAATAGTGGAATGCCAACACTGGCTCCTGTTTCAACAGTTGCAGGTTTTAAAGAGTTTGTGGCAGTATCTCCTTTAACTCCCGGTTCACTATAAGTAACCTCAAGCACAACAAAAGGAGGTAATTCGCAGTTTAATGGTGTTTCGGTGTCAGCATGAAAAACAATCTCAACGTTTTGTCCCTCTTTCAAAAATTTAGGTGCATTGATTAATTCTTCTTCAAGTGATACTTGCTCATATGTTTCTTGGTGCATAAAGAAGTATGTGTTTTCTTCTTTATACAAATATTGATATGGCCTGCGCTCCACCCGTTGAATGTCTATTTTTGAGCCCGATGGAAAGGTGTTTGCAATTACTCGTCCTGTCGTAAGACTTTTTAAACGAGTTCTAACAAAAGCTGCTCCTTTTCCCGGTTTAACATGTTGAAACTCGATAACAACAAATAAATCATTGTTGAAAGAAATACAAAGTCCGTTTCTAATATCTGCCGTTGTTGCCATTTAAAAATTTTTACATTGCAAAATTACACATTTTGATTATTTGACAAATAGCATTTACAACAATATCTTTTTATTTGATTGACTTTAATAATAAATAACGCAGAATAAAAAGTTTTATTAAATATTATTAAAATTTTTATTAAAATCCTCAAAATTGTTCATATTAAATGGGTGTTGA
>CAZJYL010000258.1:0-3940 GCA_964550265.1 uncultured Bacteroidaceae bacterium | reverse complement strand
AAGAGGAAATTTCAGATTATAACATCAGCTTTGTGCCAACTTTTATTTTTTTCAAGGATTGTAAAGAGCTTGGATGCATTATAGAGACAACGGTAGAATCATTGGAAAAAGACTGGTAGAAAATTATTGAAAAATAAAACGTCTTTTATTCAGGTTTGCATATAATTTTGCTTAATATGAAAAAAGATAAAAAACCCTTTGAATCGGCGTTAAAAGTTCAGCAAGGAATTGAGCAACCGGCACAAACTAACGAAGAAGCCATAAAAAAACTGGCATCTAAAAAGGCAAAGATGCCATCGTTTGACGAATTGTTTGCCGGTATTTGTTCGGGTAACAGAGTATTGCTTAGCAGAGCCATAACGCTTATTGAAAGTTCAAAAAGCGATCATCAGGAAATGGCACAAATGCTTGTTGAAAAGTGTTTACCACATTCGGGCAAAAGCATACGTATTGGGATAACAGGCGTTCCGGGAGTAGGGAAGAGTACTTTTATAGAATCATTTGGCAATTATTTAACGGGTATTGGTAAAAAGGTGGCTGTTTTAGCCATAGACCCATCCAGTCAAATATCCAAAGGCAGCATATTGGGTGATAAAACAAGAATGGAAAAATTATCATCAAATCCTGACGCATTTATAAGACCATCTCCGTCAGCAGGCACGTTGGGCGGTGTTGCACAAAAAACGCGGGAGTCTATAGTTTTGTGTGAAGCTGCGGGTTTTGATGTTATTATAGTAGAAACTGTTGGTGTAGGCCAAAGCGAAACTGCCGCACGATCGATGGTGGACTTTTTCCTGCTGCTTCAGTTACCGGGTGCGGGCGATGAATTGCAGGGCATAAAGCGCGGAATTATGGAAATGGCCGATGCAATTTTTATAAATAAAGCCGAAGGCGATTACTTAAGTAAAGCCAAAATTGCGGCTGCCGAAATTAAAAATGCATTGCATCTTATGCCGGCCCATCAATCGGGATGGAAAATTCCTGTTGGATTATGTGCGGCATTAACGGGAAATGGCATTGATGAAGTCTGGAAAACTGTTAACGAGTATATTGATATTACAAAGAAAACCGGATATTTTGAGAAATTCAGACAGGAACAGGAGGTTAATCGCTATCATCAGGCGATTACCGAATTTTTGCAGTCCGATTTTTTCGCATCTTACGAAGTAAGCGTTTTAAACAATGAACTCGAGAAAAAAGTTTTTGTTTCTGCATTATCACCATATAACGCAGCAAAGCAAATAGTTTCCAAGTTTTATGAATCTTTAAAGTAATTACATGTTACTGTAATTTACTTAATGCATCAAAATCTCTCCATGTGAGTTCTTCGGGTCTTTTATTAAAAATGGGATTTGCCAATATATCTGCAGGAAATATACTTTTGAGGGAATTCCTCATTGTCTTGCGTCTTTGGTTGAATGCCGTTTTTACAATAGTTTTCAATTGTTCGAAATCGCTGCCGGGCAAATCAGTTGTTTTAGGTACAAGACGTATTACGGCTGAATTTACTTTTGGCGGAGGAATAAAAACAGAAGGCGGAACATTGAATAATAATTCTGCATCAAAATAGGCTTGTAGCAGCACACTTAGAATTCCGTATGCTTTTGTGGAAGGTTTTGCTATAATTCTGTCGGCAACTTCTTTTTGCAGCATTCCTACCCATTCGTTCAGGATATTGCGTTGTTCAAGAGCCATAAACAATAATGGTCCCGATATGTTGTACGGCATATTTCCAATAACACTAATGGGTTTATCGGAAAACTGTGAAAAGTTGACCTTTAATATGTCTTGATGAATAATATTGTTAACCAGTTGCGGAAAACGTTGTCTTAAATGTGTTACGCTTTCAATGTCAGTTTCTATTACAAAAAGCGAATATTTGTTTTCAATTAAAAATTGCGTCAAGAAGCCGCTTCCGGGCCCAATTTCAACAACAGTGGCATTATCGTTTGCAAATAGTAAGCTGCCCGCAATTTTTCTTGCAATATTCTGATCGTTCAGAAAGTGTTGCCCTAAAGATTTTTTTGGTTTTACGGGGAGCATAACTAATTTAAATTATCGCCTCTGATAGCTCTGTAATGTTGTCTGGCATCATTGATTAGTATGCTGCCGGGGAAATCGCTTATTAATTGTAAATAATATTTCATTGCCTGTTCTTTGTCCGGAATATAATATTCATAAATATTTCCAAGCATAAACAGGGCATTATCGGCTAAAATGTCATAATAATATGCACTTATTATGGTTTTAAGTTCCGACGCGGCTTTGTCATATTGTTTCAGAGCCATATATATTTCTGCGCGTTTATAAATGGCATCATCAAGAATAGGATGATTCGGAAAACTTTTAAGAATTGTATCAAGTACAAGCAATGCATCATCGTATTTTAAACAAAATGCAAGCATATTTGCTTTGGCAAATTTTTCAAGTGGAACGTAGGAACTATCTTCATCCACGTTTTCCTGTATAACCAAAAACAGCTCCATGGCATCGTTTGCAATAAGTTTTGAGGTAGCGCCACGCAATATTTCCAATTGAGCCGAAGCATAATCAAATTCACCTAAAAAATAATAAAGACGGGCGTTTTTGAATTTGGCATAAAAACCTAAAGTGTCATTTTTAAATGCTTTTTCAACCTGGGAATAAAGCAACGAAGCTTCCCATACTTCGTCTTTTAGCAACATTATATCGCCTTGCAGCATTTTAGCATTTGCATATTCATAAGGCTGGTAGCCTGGGGTATTTATTATTTGATTTAAATGTGATAATGCTGCATCGGGCTGTGATATATAAAATGCCTCAATGTACGCAAGTCTCATTAATGTTTTATAGCGATTTCTTTTATATGTAGAATTGTTCAAAGATTGCTTTAATTCTTCCGATAACGAGATGAAGTCAGATTTTTGCGAGGCGGGATTATCGGTTAACTTAAGGTATTTTACTTCTAATAACAAATCGTTTGCGTCATCAAATAAGGATTTGTCAGAACCAAGAGAAACAATAAATGATAACGCATCTTCGGCAATAGTATAATTTTTGTTTGATACACAAAGTTGCGCTACGTCGAATGAAAAATCACCGTCATTCTTTGTTCGCTTATCGTATGCTTTTGCTTGAATAAAAGCTTTTTCAAATTCACCATTGAGCTCGTAATTCCACACAAGAAGTCTGTTATAATCAGGATTTGAAGGATATTTTTGAATTTTTTCCAGCAATTTGTTTTTAAACGTTATAGAAATTTGCCCGTCTCTGTCTTCCATCAACAGCGATTGAATGTGTTTCTGCAATTCCTCTACTCCGAAAAATGGGTTTTCGAGCAGGATAAAATATTCGTCAAGCATTTCCGAATATTTTCCGGCTTTCATGTATAGACCGGCAAGTTGTATTTTTAATGTTGTTGATTGCGGAAATTGTTTTTTCCCTGCAGATAAAGTTTGAATGGCCCAATTGTTCAGTTCCCGTATTTGAAAAGCGTTAGACAGGTCAATTATCAATTGCTCCGATGAGATGGCCCATTTAATTGCATCATTAAAAATTTTATCTGATTGTTTTATGTTGTTTTGAAGTAACTGAACATAGCCTTCGTCAACATAAAAGCGTGGAATTAAAGGATTGTTGCGTTTATGTTTTTGAATGAGTTTTTCTGCAGCTTTCCAGTCCTCTGTTTTTAAAAGACATTCTAAATAGCTGTCGTATATATAGGTTGAACTGTTTTTTGAATAAATTTCCTCAAATAGCACAATTGCTTTGTCGTATTGACCTGCGTTCATGTATTCCTGTGCAAGCAATTCTTTTTCGTTTCCTTGCGAAAATCCCAAAAAGCCGTAAAATGTCAATATAGTAATAAACAGTAATTTCATTATTTGTTTAAGCCTGCTTTAAACACAATTACAAGGCTGTCAATTTTAGGGCTTATTTCATTAAATAAATTAACGTTTCT
>CAZJYL010000257.1:0-3954 GCA_964550265.1 uncultured Bacteroidaceae bacterium | reverse complement strand
CTAACTCACTTATAGGTCTGATAAAATCAGACCTATACAGACAAATATGGGTGTATAGGTCTAACGTTTGTCAGACTTAATTTACACAAATATATACCTTTAATCACTATTGTCCGATAAAATACGAAATAATTTTTTCATATTTTTAACTAGCAGATATTCAGTGTTTTAAATTTTCAATTTTTTGATTTTAAAAAGTAAGCCCCCTTAAAACAAAGTTTATTGACTGTGAAGGAAAAAACAATGGCCGTTATTTTTACCAAAGGCTGCAATTTCCGTTGTGAATACTGTCATAATCCCGAATTGGATTATCCTAAATTAATGGAACAATCAGATTTGAAAAACGGCATCAATACTAACATTACAAAGTGCCGGCACTTTTTATATCATTAACAATAATATTTTTTAAAATATTATTGTTCAAGTACTTTTAAATACAGAATATTTTAATAACGATAATGTTCTGCTTTAAATGGGCCGTCTTTGGGTACGCCAATATAGTCGGCTTGTTCTTGTGTCAATTTTGTTAGTTTTACTCCAAGTTGGTCAAGATGTAATCTTGCAACTTCTTCGTCAAGATGTTTGGGCAGGCGGTAAACACCTATTTCGTAATTGTTTTTCCAGAGTTCAATCTGAGCTAAAGTTTGATTGGTGAAAGAATTACTCATCACAAATGACGGATGACCTGTTGCACATCCAAGATTAACAAGTCTTCCTTCAGCCAGCAAATAAATGCAATGTCCGTCGGGGAAAACATATTTGTCCACCTGAGGTTTAATATTTATTTTCTTGATTCCTGTAAAATTTTCTAATTGTTCAACCTGAATCTCATTGTCAAAATGGCCGATATTGCACACAATTGCCTCATCTTTCATTTTAGCCATGTGGTCTATTGTAATGACATCACGGTTTCCGGTTGTTGTAACATAAATATTTCCTTCTTTTAAAGCATCTTCAACGGTGGTAATTTCAAATCCTTCCATTGCGGCTTGCAGTGCACAAATCGGGTCAATTTCCGTAACAATTACCCTGGCTCCGTAGGAACGCATGGATTTGGCACAGCCTTTACCAACATCACCATAACCGCATACCACAACAACTTTTCCTGCAATCATCACATCGGTAGCGCGTTTTATTCCATCGGCAAGCGACTCGCGACAGCCATATAAGTTGTCGAATTTTGATTTTGTAACACTATCGTTTACATTAATTGCCGGAACAAGCAATTCGCCTTTTTCCATCATTTGATACAAACGATGAACACCGGTGGTTGTTTCTTCAGAAACACCTTTCCATTCTTTTACCAGATTAGTCCAGCGGGTAGGATTCTCTTCATAAATATTTTTAAGCGTTTTATAAAGAGCTTTTTCGTCCGGAGAATTAACTGCGGTATTTAATAAACTTGGATTTTTTTCTATGGCAACGCCTAAATGAATCATCAAAGTAGCATCGCCTCCGTCATCTACAATTAACTGAGGACCTTTTCCGTTAAAGTTTAAAGCTTGAGCCGTTGCCCACCAATATTCTTCAAGAGTTTCGCCTTTCCATGCAAATACAGGAGTTCCGCTTGCAGCAATAGCAGCGGCAGCATGATCTTGTGTTGAAAAAATATTACAGCTTGCCCATCTTACATCTGCTCCAAGTTCTTTTAGTGTTTCAATCAACACGGCAGTTTGTATTGTCATGTGTAAAGAACCCATAATGCGGGCTCCTTTTAGCGGTTTTTCAGCTCCGTATTTTGAGCGCAGTGCCATAAGCCCGGGCATTTCCTTTTCGGCAATTTCAATTTCCTTGCGACCCCAGTCGGCCAAAGCAATATCTTTAATTCTATAGTCCATTTTTCAATTGTTTAAAAACCATTAAAATTTTTGCAAAGGTAAGAATTAATGATTAAAGTAATTCTATGATAAAATAAGGTTCTGCTGATTTGATTATCACAGAAAAACCGGATTATAAATTTTGTTTTTACCACATGTATGGTAAAAAAAGTTATTTGAATAATGATAATAAAATGATTAAATTGTAACATAAAGAAAATCAATGCGTAAAAAATCAAAAAATAATATTTATATGAAAGAGTTATTAATTTTTTCATTACTTATTTGTTTTTTTAGTGTTAGGTCACAAACTACACAAGAGTTTTTTGAATCGGGAGTGGTAAAATATAAGGCCGGGGATTTTTTAAAAGCTGAATCGGATTTTACAAATTCAATTATTGCAGATGCCGGTTTTGTTCAGGCATATCGCTATCGCGGCATGTCAAAAATGCAGCAACACAACTATTCCGGGGCTTTGGATGATTTTGACATGATGGTAAAGCTTGATTCAAGTCAGGCTCTTGGTTATTATAACAGAGCCAGCGCTTTATATTATATAAAAAATGAAAACGAAGCTTTAAAGGATGTTTCAAAGTCAATAGAATTAAAATCAGATTTTGCCGAAGCCTATGTTTTAAGAGCAAAATTATATAATGATGCACAAAACTTTAAAGAGGCAGCTAATGATTTAAATAAAGCGATAAACTTAGGACCCCAATCAGCTGAAGCATACTATAACAGGGCTTTTGCAAGATATAATTTAAAGGATTTTGAGGGTGCAATAGTAGATATCGATAATGCAATAGCAATAGATAATACAAATGCCGAATTTTATTTTATCAGAGGAACTGCTAAGGCCGAATTACGTTATTTTTCGGATGCAATACGCGATTTTTCTTCTGCAATAGAACATAATTCAAAAGAACCAAAGTATTTTTATTACAGAGGCATTATTAAAAATGAGGTAAAAGATATTGAAGGCTCTTTAAATGATTTTAACGAAGCTATTAATATTGACCCTGATAATTATTCATATTATAAGCGCAGAGCTATTGCAAAAATGTATTTAAGAAACTTCCCAGGGGCAACTGAAGACTTGAATATAGCTGTAACTCTTGCTCCTGACGTTGCTGACAATTATTTTAGCAGAGCAATGATTTATTCCGAATTAAAACAATTTGAAGATGCAATATCAGATTTTGATAAAGCAATACAGATAGATTCTTCGGCATATTATTATTTTTATAACAGAGGCCTTGCCAAATATAATATCAACGATATAGAAGGCGCCGGTGAAGATTTTGGTTTGACAATACAACTTGCGCCAAAGTATGCAAAAGCTTATGAATACAAAGGATTATGTGAAATAAGGCTTGGCAAATTAGATGAGGCATGTGGACATTTCAAAAAAGCAGAAACTTTAGGGGACAAAGAGGCTGTCGTACAATCCAAAAAATACTGTTTATCTCAATAAACGCTTCATCCATTTCATTTTACTTTTTGTATAAGGCGGATATTTGAGTTTTGGCTCAAAACCAAATGGTTTTGCCAAAATGCTTTTATAATGAGAAAATGCACGAAAACCCGCTTCGCCATGATAGTTTCCAATACCACTGTTTCCAACACCGCCAAATGGCAGATTGGGGTTTGATATGTGCATTATTGTATCATTAATTGCTCCTCCGCCAAAAGAGATGTTGTTTAATATATTTTTTTTGGTTTTCTTGTTTTTTGTGAAAATATAGCAAGCAAGCGGTTTGGGTAAACTTTTAATTTTCTGTAAAGTGTCAGTTATATTATCAAATGCTATAACGGGAAGAATTGGCCCAAAAATTTCATCATTCATTATTGGATGAGAAAAATCTATATCATGCAATACGGTTGGAGAAATATATCGTTCAGACTCGTTGTATTCTCCGCCGCAAAATAATTTTGATTTATCTATAAGGTTTACTAAACGTTCAAAGTTTTTGGAATTTATAATTTGAACATGGTTTTTGTTTGTAATTGAATATTTAAAATCGTCTATTTGTTTTTTTATTGCTTGTAAAAACGCATCTTTTATTTTGTTTTCAACCAACACATAATCTGGTGCAATGCATGTTTGTCCCGCATTTAAAAATTTACCCCAAACCAA
>CAZJYL010000256.1:0-3962 GCA_964550265.1 uncultured Bacteroidaceae bacterium | reverse complement strand
GTTAAAGGAAACGTAAAAGATATAGAATGTAATTATCCGGTAAAAAATGCCAGAGTTAAACTGATTGACCGCAATAGCGATATTCAGCAGTATGCTTATACCGATAGTGTCGGGAATTTTGTATTTGCTAAGGAAACAAGAACTTACAATCCTGAATTTAGCATAAAAATTGAAGATTCTGATGGTGAAGCAAACGGATTGTTTAAAAACGCCGTCAGTATTGTTGATGTAAACACCCTTGAAAAACACTCAAATAAAAATCAGGATTCGGCTGCAAATGATGTTTACTTTATAGAATATATTTCAAATTCGCCCTGTGGAAATACAGAAACAACCAAGCGCAATTATCAAAAAAACAAATCAGATTCGGCCGATGCTATTAAAAACAAACAATTATTATTACAGGAAGAAGCTAAAAATAATCATAACGATACAACTCTATTTTTTAGCGATGTAATGCTGTTTTACAATTCAAATTCAGAACAACTGATTGTTGAGTTCAATGCATTGGGTAAAAACACAATAATTGTTGAAATAAAGGCATATCCCGACAAAATTGTTTATTTTTCAAAACATACTGTCCAAGCAGGTTTCAATCAAATAGAAATATACCCTGAGTTTTTAAACAGAATCACATATTATTATTTAAAATTGCAATGTGGTAAACACACATATTCAAAAGAATTTTATTTAGAATAAAACACATATTTTCTGTTTTTAAGTTGAAATACAAATTGTAATTGTATATTGTTATTGTTCAGCATGTTATGTGATATTCAAACAATAATTAACCAATAAAAAATATTAAATTACATAAAGCAGACTGCAAAATAGTAGAAAAAATCAACATTAATATTGACTTTTTTAGGAAAAGCTTTATTAAGAATATTGGAATTTCAATATACCTTTGTATAATTTAAATAACCTCATTATGACTGCACAAAATAACCGAAAGGTGGTTAACAAAGATGCTGTTGTCATCAAATTTGTCGGTGATTCCGGCGATGGCATGCAACTTCTTGGAACCATTTTTTCAGAAACCATTGCTTTATCCGGAGAAGATTTAGCTACGTTTCCCGATTTTCCTGCCGAAATTAGAGCACCGCGTAATACCGTTGCAGGTGTATCCGGATTTCAAGTGCATTTCGGATTTAAAAAAGTTTTAACTCCTGGTGATTTATGCGATGTTCTGGTTGCATTTAATCCTGCCTCATTAAAATCCAATTTGAAAAACGTTAAAAAAGGTGCTACCATTATAACTGATGAAGACAGTTTTGATGAAAAGGTACTTGAAAAGTTAGGATACAAAGCCAATCCGCTTTATGATGGCAGCCTTTCGGAATTTAACGTTATTCATGCGCCTATTACTTCCCTGGCAAAAAACAGCCTTAAAGAAATGGGTGTTGATAATAAAACGGCAGAAAAAACCAAAAACATGTTTGTTCTTGGTATGCTTTTTAACATGTTCAGTCTTGATTTAAAAGCAACAGACGATTATCTCCAAAAACGATTCAAAAAAAATCCGGAATTAATTAAAATTAATGAGATTGTAATTAAAAATGGTTATGAATTTGCCAATACCATTGAAGCAATTCCCAGTTTTGTTGTTCCAAAAACCCAATTAAAACCCGGCAAGTATCGCAATATTCATGGAAATGAAGCTACTGCATGGGGTTTGATGGCTGCTGCCGAAAAATCAGGTTTGCAACTATTTCTTGGTTCCTACCCTATCACTCCGGCTACGGAAATTTTAATGGAGTTGGCAAAGCATCGTGAATTAGGTGTAAAAACTTTTCAGGCCGAAGATGAAATTGCCGGTATTTGTTCTGCAATTGGTGCAAGCTTTGCAGGTTCATTAGCTTGTACAACCACATCCGGTCCCGGATTATCTTTGAAATCTGAAGCTATGGGACTTGCAGTTATTACCGAACTTCCTTTAGTTATTATAGATGTTCAGCGTGGCGGACCATCAACAGGTCTTCCGACCAAAAGTGAACAGTCAGATCTTCTCCAAGCTCTTTACGGAAGGAATGGAGAAGCTCCAATGTTCGTAATAGCTGCCTCATCGCCTGCTGATTGCTTTTATGCATCATACGAAGCTGCCAAATATTCACTTGAACACATGACACCCGCCGTTTGTTTAACCGATGGGTATATAGGTTTTGGTTCTGAGGTTGTAGAAGTTCCCAAAATGTCCGACCTGCCTGAAATTAAACTCAGAAAAGCCAAGCCCAGAAAAGAAGGCGAAGGCAAGTTTTTACCTTATTTACGTGATGAAAAAACACTTGCACGCGAATGGGCAATTCCTGGCACAGAAGGATTACGTCATAGAATTGGAGGTTTGGAAAAAACAAATATTTACGGAGAAGTTTCAACCGATCCAACTAACCATGAATTAATGGTAAAACTACGTGCTGAAAAAGTACAGCGAATAGCTGAACGTTTGCCTTTGCAAGAATTTACGGGTCCAGCAGATGCCGATTTATTAGTTGTTAGCTGGGGTGGAACCAAAGGGCAAGTTCAGGGAGCTGTTGAAATAGCCAGGGCAGAAGGCATGAAAATAGCTCATACGCATTTCCGTTACATTAATCCTTTGCCAAAAAACACCCGCGAAATGCTTGCATCTTTCAAAAAAATTGTTGTGTGTGAATTAAGCATGGGACAATTTGCAAATTATCTGCGCATTAACTTCCCGGAAATACCATACCTGCAATACAATAAAGTACAAGGGCAGCCATTTACGGCTCATGAATTAATTGAAAATTTTACTAAAATTTTAAAAGCATAATATTATGATGGGCGTTATAAGAAACAGCATAGAAAAATCACCTGTACCACTGACAAAAGAAGATTTTGTCAGCGATCAAATGGTTAAATGGTGTCCTGGTTGCGGCGACCACAGCATTTTAAATGCAGTTGCCAAAGTTTTTCCCGAAATAGGTTATAAAAAAGAAAATTACGTGGTAGTTTCGGGTATTGGTTGTTCATCGCGTTTTCCTTATTATGTGAATTCATACGGGTTTCACGGTATTCACGGTCGCGCGCATGCCATTGCATCGGGTGTAAAAATTGCCAACCCCGGCTTAAGCGTTTGGATTGCTACAGGCGATGGCGACTCGCTTGCAATTGGAGGAAACCACTTTATACATCTTATTCGCAGAAATATCGATGTAAACGTGATGCTTTTCAACAACCAGATTTATGGTCTTACTAAAGGACAGTATTCACCAACAAGTCCGTTAGGAGCGCAAACCAAAACATCACCATACGGAACAATCGAACATCCCTTTTCGGTTGGAGAATTAGTGATTGGTGCTCAGGGAACATTTTTCGCGCGCGCAATAGACACCAATCCTTCTATGATGACAGAAATCATGTTCGAGGCTGCAAAACATGATGGTACATCAATTGTTGAAATACTTCAAAATTGTGTTATTTTTAACGATAAAGCGCACGAATATATAACATCTAAAGAAAACCGGGACGACATGCAGTTGCACCTGAAGCATGGCGAACGTATGATTTTCGGTAAAGAGAAAAACAAAGGAATCAGGCTTAATGGCCGTAGTCTGGAAGTTGTAACCATTGGCGAAAATGGAATTACCGAAGAAGATATTCTCATACACGACATGCATAATCCTGATCCCGGAATGCACTTAATGTTGGCGAAGTTATCGAGCCCTATTGCATTTGGAGTAATTCGTGCTGCAGCTTTCCCAACGTACGATGATTTAATGGAAGAGCAAATTGAAAAAGTAAAGGCATCCAGCAATATTAAGTGTATGGATGATTTATTTAACAGTGGCGAAACCTGGGAAATTAAGTAAAATCATTAGTTCTGTCAAATATAAAAACCGGCTTTTTGCCGGTTTTTTGTTTATGGTAAAATTGACTTTTGATTATTATGAAACACTATTGTCCGATAAAAATACGAAATAATTTTTTCATATTTTTAACTAGCA
>CAZJYL010000255.1:0-3970 GCA_964550265.1 uncultured Bacteroidaceae bacterium | reverse complement strand
GCCTGCAATATCCGATACGACAAATCAATGTCTTCGCCATACATAAAAAATGTTTCATCAAGCAGCCCAGTTATATCAAGCGTTTTACGCCTCAAAAGCATAAATGCACCACTAAGAACATCAACCTGATGAATTTCGTTTTTATCCAAATATGTCAAATGATATTTGCCGAATTTTTTTGACCGTGGAAATATTGAAGATAATCCAAATATTTTGTAAAACGAAACTTCCGGTGTAGGCAATCCACGTTTAGATTCAGGCAGGAAATTGCCTTTGCCATCAACCATCATAACACCCAAACCTCCTGCGTCGGGAGTATTATCCATAAACTCAACAACTTTGGTAAAAGTAGTTTCTTCTACAATAGTGTCGGGATTCAACAAAAGTATGTATTCTCCTTTACTCTGTCTTATAGCCTGATTATTTGCCATGGAAAAGCCTAAGTTTTTTGAGTTTTCAATCAGAATTACTTCAGGAAACTTTTTCTTTACCATTTGCACCGAACCATCAACACTCTTATTATCAACAACAAACACTTCCCCTTCAATTCCTTGCATAGCCTGACGGACAGAAGTGAGACATTGTTCTAAAAAATGCTCAACGTTGTAATTTACTATAACAACAGAAAGTTTCATTGGCTGCAAAAATAATGAATTAACAGTAAACAAGACAGCCGGTAATGATATTCATCATTAAATCATAAATCTTGTACTACTATCTGAAGCATTAATGTATTGAAAAGTATTATTTTGTTAAAAAGGCAAATCGTCTCCGCCACTTTGCATCAAGTCAAAGTCATCGTTGTTGGGCAGGTTCTGGGGCATATCGTAATCGGGAACGGAATCGCTGTAATTTGCACCGGATTTTTCAATTCTCCATGCTTTTACACTGGTGTACCACCTATTGTTGTATTCTCTGCTTTCAATTTCGGCTTCCACCCTAACTTCTTCGCCTTCTTTTACATTAAACTGATCTATCTTGTCACCAAAAATTGTTATGCAGATTTTTTTTGGATATTGTCCCGGCACCAGTAATATAAAATCCTGCCGTCTCCACCTGCCATTTTGCGATTCGCCATTTGCTTCTTCAAGTACCTGAATAATTTTTCCGGATAGTTCCATTTTTATAGTTTTTAACAAAATTATGAAAAATCAGCCATTATTTAATTTGAAAATCAAACACTGTTTTTTGATTCAAGTTGATAATTATCCAAGGCACGCAATCTGTCAAGCACAGGGGGATGGGAATAATTCATGAAAACATAAAATTTATGCGGAGTTGGATTGCTTAAATTATCAACTGTAAGTTTTATTAAGGCATCGGCAAGGGCAGTTGATCTGGTATGTTCCCATGCAAAACGGTCGGCTGCATATTCATGTCTCCTTGAAATCACATTGGAACCAACCCCGATTATTGTTGACACAGGACTTAACAATAAAACAAACACCAGCAATGATGCATGAAGCGACGGCTGCAGGCCTATGGCATTTGCAAATTCAGGCACAGTGAGAAACAAATTCAATAAATACATAAAGCCAAGATTTAAAACTGAGCTGATAATAAATCCAATGCCTATATGTTTTAATTTATAATGACCTATTTCATGTGCAAGTACGGCAACGATTTCTTCGATTGAATGCTTTTCGATAAGCGTATCGTAAAGAACAATCCTCTTTTTGGGACCAATACCGGTGAAATACGCATTTGATTTTGTTGACCTTTTACTGCCATTTATAACATAAATATTTTTCAAATAAAAGCCATTTGTTTTTGCAAAAAGTTCAATACTGTTGCGCAAATCGCCGGGCTCAAGCGGTGTTTGTTTATTGAATAACGGCACTATTATATTGCTGTAAAACATGGTCATCAGCAGGGAAAAAACTGTTAATACTCCCCATGCCAAAAGCCAGAAATAGTTAGGAATTGAATAATAAATTTCGGCAAGCAGCCAGAATATACCACCACCTAAAATTGCCATCATTATCCATGATTTTATTTTATCGCCAATAAAAATTGAAGGCGTTGATTTATTAAACCCGTATTTCTGCTCTATATTGAACACGGAGTACCACTGAAACGGCAGAGTTAGTAAATCTGCACCAATGGCAATTATTCCAAAAAATACAATGGAATGCCCTATAACATTAGGCCAGATTTTTTCTGCCATTGCATCAATGGTATTAAACCCTTTGGTAAACAGCAATAACAAAACAATGGCCAATTGAAAAAAGGAAATCAAATATGATAATTTGCTTCGGTCTGTGGCATAATTTCGTGCTTTTACAAATTTGTCCTGTGTAAAAACCGAAGAAATTCTATCCGGGACATCTTTTGGCCAGCTTCCAAGATTTAATTTTGTCAACCATGTGTTGCTTATTACATCAATTATCAAAACAACAACAATGGCAATAAAAATAAAGTTTTCCATTTAAATTTCAGATTAAGACACCTGCATGCTTGTATCTTTCTTTTCTTTTATTTCTATACCTGCCGGAATATCAAATTTTGCTTCAGGTATTTCTATGTTCACTTTAAACTGAACGGCATCCATTGTTACCTGTATTCCCGATACTATTGAAACGGATTTTAACGGAATACCTTCCCAAATCCACACTTTCATTTCAATATCCTGCCCGTTTAAATTTTGTTTCTGTTCGTAAACTTTACATTTTTTGCCCAGAACATCTTCATCTCCTGTATAGGTAATATTATGCTTTGACATTTCGTCTTTAGATAAAGTCCGGTAATTATAATTTTCCTGCATAGTATCTACTCTCATTTTTATCATGGTTCCTGACTTTGAAATCATATCTACATTATAAACCACTGAATCTTTTACAATATTCATTTGATGAACACGCTGTCCCAGCATGTTTGATTTTATTTCGGTTGATGTTTTACGACCAAAATCGTCAAACCACATAGTAATTTCCTGCGAAAATCCCATGGTTGAAGACGTGTAAACAACAACACCTGTTTTAAATCCGAACTGGTCGGAATCGGAAGGCGTTACCGCAGGAACTTCTTTAAGAGAATCGAGCATAGATGCAACAGTTTCCTTGTCGGGCTTGGTTCCGCAGGAAAAAATGAAAAATAAAGAAACAATCAAAATTGGAATAAGGTTTTTCATAATAAAAAAGTTTAAAGTCTGTATTTTGTATGCAAAGCAACAAACGAAAAAATATCTTTGGCAAAAGTCAAAAAGTCATTATCGAATTCGTTGTAATACTTAATTAAATATTCAACTGTTTGAGGAAGGGCATTTTTAAAATGAGTTCTCTTTGTAATACCCTCAAACACAATATTTAGCCCATCAAAAGTTTCATATAGGCCAAACCAGTTGGCCTGTAATAATTTGTTGGTTACTTTTTGGCTTTTTAATGGCAGGGAATCAAACCTTTCAGTAAGAAGAGAATAAAATGAATTTACTTTTTTAGAAAAAGAGGTTTTTACAAATTGTTTCCAGTTTTTTATCAAAAAATGGTCATATAAAATATCGACGGCTACCGATGCATATCTTTCATGAGATGGCTTAAGCAATGAAACACTATGGCGTACCGAAGGGTGCATATCGCTATACGCATCGATGGCACGATGAAGCAAGACACCTTTAAGTATCATATTGGGCAACTCTTTTGTTATTTTTGTGCCCCTTATATGGTCGGCAATATAATTGCCTATAATGATGTCAGAATCGTTTCCGCTTAGCACCAAATGAAATAAATAATTCATGCTGTAAAAATAATTCAAATATGTTTATATTGCCAAAAGAAAAAAATTAATTATTTTCGTTGCAGAATAAAAAGAAAATCAAAATATGCAAAAACAAATGTTGTTGGGTGACGAAGCTATTGCCGTTGGAGCTATAGATGCCGGCGTTTCCGGCGTTTATGCCTATCCCGGCACTCCTTCCACCGAAATTACGGAATACGTGCAATCGAGCAAAGAGGCAATGCAAAAAGGAATTATA
>CAZJYL010000254.1:0-3986 GCA_964550265.1 uncultured Bacteroidaceae bacterium | reverse complement strand
TTTAAAATCAAGAAAATTGAAAATTTAAAACACTGAATATCTGCTAGTTAAAAATGTGAAAAAATTATTTCGTGTTTTTATCGGACAATAATGATATTTTATATGCAAATTTCCCATGTTTAAATAAAACCTCATGTTTATTAAGAGTTAAATCATGTTTGTATCCGTCATTAAAAATTAATATATTTGCATTCTTTACCTTGAGATTTATTATGTGTTTTTTTAAACAAATACTTTTTAGTTTATGCATTTTTGTGTTATTAACAACAAAATGCTTGTCCCAATCCACCAACGAAACAAAAAATATAACTAATAGAGTTGAGGATAGCTCTGATAATATTTCATCAAAAGATAAATTATCAATAGAAATACAAACATACGAAAGCATTATCCAAACAATGAAAAGAGAGGACGCCAATGAACAGGTGTTGGCACCTCTTCTAACCCGATTGGGTAATTTATATTTTAGTTCTCAAGACTATCCTAAAGCCATTAATGCATATATAAATGCTATTATTATCAGAGAACTTAATAAATCAAGGACTAGTTATAATACCGGAGATATAGGCTGGCATTTAATAGAAATAGGGAATTCTCTTTTCAGGCTCCATGATTTCGATTTAGCCGAATATCCATATAAAATGGCACTAAAGGTTTTTTCAGCCATAAGTGGTCCTGCTGGAATTGAAGGAATGATTACTGCCACAAACAATATAGCATTATGTAAACTAAATGCGGGTAATCCAAAAGGTGCTCTCCCTGTTTTTAATGCTACTCTTAAGCTATCGCAAAAATATGGCGAATCTCAAAGAATTTATATAACGCAGGTTTATATCAGCACTTGTTATCTTAAAATGGAACAATACGACAAGTGCATTTCTTTGCTGAAAGACCCCGCTATCGTCTCTTTAGCTGAAAGCGAAAGTCCATTAAACTTATTCCGTCTTGAGACTTTGGCTGATGCTTTTTATAAAGGCGGTTACATTGATTCTGCTATTTCTGTATATAACAAAATTGCTTCTGTTAAACAAGTGCCTGAAATTGCAGATAATATTGCTGAAGCGAATTTAAAACTTGCCCAACATTATGTAAGAAATAAAACTTATGATAAGGCTCTCATTTATGCGTTAAATGCAGAAAAAAAGCCTTTCTTATGTTTCAAACAATACTATACAAATGTCTGTGGATGAAGTTTTGTATAATATATACAGAACAAAAGGAGACTATCGTGAAGCGCTTAAACATTACGAATCATATATAAATCTACAAAAACAGATTAATACTCAACAACTGGAAAGTTTTATTAATGATTACAACAAAAAAGCCGAAAGAATTGCCACAAGTATTGAATTGGCTCAAATAGACTCACAAAGAAAAAAAGCTGAGATCGAAAAAGCAAATCAAAAAACCCTATCTTATTTTATGATTATTATTACCTCTTTACTTCTTTTGGTCCTTTTTACGGGAAGAGGTTTTGAGCCACGCATTCAGTTACTTGAAGAGTTTATTAAGGAAATGAGATTTTCTAATAAATTAATTACAGCATCAGTATTATTGATTTATTTTCTTTTGTTTTTCTATGTTTTTATACCCGTTGAACATGCTGTAGAAATTAAAAACTTTGGTATTTCTGCCAGATTATTACCCGGATTTATTGCGTTTATTGTCTTTTTTTCCAATGTTTTAGGCTTTTATTTCATTTTAACAAAAAAACAAGAAGAAGAGCGTAATTATAAGCATTATATCATACTTTTTATTGTATTATATCTGACTGTGTTTTTAAGCGAGATTGTTTTATTTACGTTTTTAGGCTTTACCTCTGTAAACTTTTTGCTTTCTCTCTCTTTAATTGTACTGTCTTCGTATATCGTTCCTTTTTATTTGATTGTAATGGCAGTAGAACGTCTTATTATAAAACGTTTTGAGGCATTGTCAACTACCTTAACCCAGGATATTAGTGAAATAAAGCAAAACATTGTTCCAAATACAGATGTTATAACTATTCTATCAGAAAAAACAAGTGGCAAAATTTCATTTAATGTAAGTGATTTTGTTGCTGTCGAGGCTCAGGGAAATTATTGTATGTTTTACATTATTAGAAAAAATGTTGTAACAAGAAAATTATTACATACAACTATGAAAGGTCTCGAAGGCCAATTATCAGATTTTCCACAAATAATTCGTTGTCACAAATCTTATCTAATAAACATTCATCAAATTTCTCGCGTTAGCGGTAACTCCAGGGGGTATTCCCTGCATTTTGTTGACGACATGGATCCAATCCCTATTTCAAGAGGTTATCAAAAGGATGTTATGAGTATTATTAAACAGTTTCGTGAAGAGATTTCTTAATACAGTTGTTTGTTTTTTACTGTTTCAAAAATTTTCCCACATATATTTTTTTATTGGATAAAAGCTTAATGCTATAAAATCCATTTATCAGGTCTTTTATTTCAATTTTATTTTGCTTAGCCAAATAATCACTTATAACTATTTTTCCGGATAAATCATAAATAAAATATGAATAGTTTTCAGAAAGATCTATTGGCAAATAAATATAATCTGAAGATGGATTAGGGAATATTTTCAAAATTTCAGCCTCATAAAAATCATTTATTCCAGCATAATTAAAAAGAAAATCATAGTCTAATATTGCTATTACTTGTGTATATGCGGAACTTAAACCATTAGAAACCGACATTAAAAATGTTTTGTTTTCGGGAACTACCTGAATAAACTGTAAACACGAACTTTGAGTTGACTGTGTAAACATTATTTCCTTATTATCATTTCGCCTGATGTTTTCGCCATTATAGTAGTTATTTCTAAAAAATTTTACCCTATTATATCGGTTACAGAAATTTAAAGCATTGTTACGCTTAATAAAATTGTTTGCTGCATATAAATTAATTCCTTTAATAGAATCAACATCGTCAACATAACGATAGGTAATATATGGAATTTCAGAAGCACATTCTGCAATAAAAGAAATTAAGGTATCGTTAGACAAATTGTGTGTTGTGCTTAATGCTGCCACAATAAATCCTCTGGCATAGCCTTTTTGATTAGAATTTATTGCTTTTTTAACATCCCCGATATCGGAAACTCCATCTCCGTTTAAATCAAATTTTTCTATTGCCTTTCTAAGAGTAATTGTCATGGGTTCGTATTCCATATTGGCTTGTGCATTTAAACCGTTAACAGTATTTAAAAACACAACTACTCCATTATTATTTAAAGCCTGCGAAGCAACTATTTGCCCTGCTACTCCGGTCATTAACCATGGCTGTTCATCTGCTTCTGTGGGAAAGTGAACAACTAAAACATGGTTTCGCGAAATCACCTCATTTAACGTTAAAGCATCTAAAAAATGCGAAATTACTGCTTTCCCGTCAAGATCGGTTCCCATAGTTGCATTACCCCAGTTAATTAAGGTAGAGCAATTAAAGGATTCAGGAAATCCGTTGATTGAGAAAAACCCTTCTAAATCTGTCATGAAATTAACAACAAATAAATCCAAATAATCAATTCCTATTGTATCGTATCCTGCATAAGCAATTCCGTCTATAACGCCTCGTGCTTCAACAACAAACTCATTATCAACTTTAAAATTGGCCGGATTTCCCACAACTGCTTTTGCAAACGGCATATATGCTCCATAACTGGGTTTTATGTAATTATTCCAAATATCCATTATGTTGTCCGCACACAAATAGCCATAAGCAAACCCGCGCTGATAGTGATTGCCAAAAACCTGAACGATTTTAAAATTTGCTGTATCTGATAATATTATTCCATTTACAGATTGACCTTTAACTGATAAAAAAACAGCAAAGCTTAAAAATATAATAATCAGATGTTTTCTCATGACCTTTTTTATGCAATATAAACATTGTTTTATACAAAAAAGCAATAGATTAAAAATATTAGAAATTAATCCGAAAAAAAATATTTTTTTATTTAAAGAATTTATTTACCTTTGCACT
>CAZJYL010000253.1:0-3995 GCA_964550265.1 uncultured Bacteroidaceae bacterium | reverse complement strand
ATCAAATACTGTGTTAAAGATAAAAATACGGCTGTTTGCCATTATATTGCAAATGAAAAAGAAGAAACAATCAACTTGCTTAAAATTGATGGAAAATGGCTGGTTGACTTAAAAAAAGAACAAAAAAATCCTTTTAAATTTAAGAAATAATCCTTAGCAGGTTATTTCTTCGTTAATTAACACCTTATCGTAGAATTTATTAAAAGCATCTACATAGTTGTCTTCTCCCTGATATTCCAGCATAGGCAGTTTACTCTTTTTTGCATATTCATAAACAGCCTTGTCAATATTTTCGGACCCGATAATAATTCCATCTGCATAATCTATTGCTGTTTTCATCCAGCCAACATAGTTTCTGTCCTTTTTAAGTTGTGACAAATCAGATGCACTGAGGTCATCCATTACTATATTTGGAACAACCAATTCTGAAAAATATTCAGAAAAGCTATCATCATAAATTGAAATTATAACCTTGCTTTCTGAAAATATAGGGTGTTTTTTATAAACCTTTTTCACATAAGGAGCAATGAGAGCCGACATCCATCCGTGACAATGAATTACATCCGGAGCCCATCCTAATTTTTTTACCGTCTCCAGAACACCTCTGTTAAAAAACACAGCACGGGCATCATTATCATTAAAAAAGCGATTGTCTTTGTCGTGTAAAATGAATTTGCGATGAAAATAATCTTCGCTGTCGATAAAATAAACCTGCATTCTTGCCTGCTGTATACTGGCAACTTTTATTATCAACGGATGATCCGAATCATTTATAATGATATTCATGCCGGACAGGCGTATTACCTCATGAAGCTGATGGCGTCTTTCGTTTATGCATCCAAAACGAGGCATAAATGTGCGTATTTCTTTTCCTTTTTCCTGAGTCCCCTGTGGAAGATACCTGCAAACATTTCCTATTTGACTATCTCTGAGATACGGGGTAATTTCCTGAGAAACAAACAAAATCTTGGCTTTCTCCATAATATTTCAAAAACGCATGATAAATAATATGCAAAGTTACGATTTTTTTTCCACATATGTCAAAAAAAGAGTTTAGTTTTGTACTTTTTTTTGAAATCCTTATGATTATTTTCCGCACAATAAGCGAATACAATAACTGGAGAGAGACTTTGGAAAGCAAGACCACACTGGGTTTTGTTCCAACTATGGGCTTTCTTCATCAGGGCCATATTTCATTGGTTTCAGAGTCAGTTTCAAAAAATGCAGCAACTGTTGTTAGTATTTTTGTAAATCCCACTCAATTCAACAATTCTGAAGACCTGGAGAAATATCCGAAAAACGAAGTGCGTGATATAGAAATGCTTGAAAAAGCCGGGGCAACTGCTGTTTTTATACCAACCGAAAGCGAAATGTATCCTCAGCCCATTACAAGAAAATGGGAATTTCCGGGAATAGATGACGTACTGGAAGGTGCTATGCGCCCGGGACATTTCAATGGTGTTGCCATGGTAGTTTCTGAATTATTCAAAATTGTTAAACCTGATATAGCATATTTTGGCAAAAAGGATTATCAGCAATTAATGATAATTAAGCAACTTGCTTTAAACGAATTTCCTGACATAAAAATAAAAGGACTACCTATTATTCGGGAACAAGACGGATTGGCAATGAGTTCCAGAAATTCGAGATTATCAAAAGAAGAAAGAGAAATTGCCCCCTTAATTTTTGAAGTACTGAAACGTGCCAGGCAATTAATCATAGATTTTGAGCCGGAAGATGTTTGCAATCACTGTTTAAAAATGCTTACGGAAAGCAAAATTATCAGGCCCGAGTATTTTGTGATTGCAGACGCAAACACCCTGAAACCAATTCTTAAGAAAGAAGACAGGGATAATGCCGTTGCATTTGTTGCAGCATGGCTTGGCAATGTTAGACTAATAGATAATTACGAATTATTTTAGTAATTTTGCAGCATGAATATTCAAGTGTTAAAAAGCAAAATACATAAAGCTACGGTAACTGAAGCCGATTTGTATTACACAGGAAGCATTACCATTGATGAAAACTTAATGGATGCTGCGGGTTTAATTGAATACGAAAAAGTTCATGTACTGAATTTAAATAATGGCGAAAGACTGGAAACTTATGTTATAAAAGGCGAACGCAATAGTGGTACAATTTGCATGAACGGACCTGCCGCCAGAAAAGTAGTTCCGGGTGACACAATTATAATCATCTCTTATTGCTCGATAGACTTTAATGAAGCAAAAAGCTTTAAACCATCCATAATTTTTCCCGATAAAAACAATAAACTCTGAGTATTGAAAAATAAAATATTTAGAATTATTCAAACCATAGTCTTAATCGGGCTTGGTGTGTTTTTTATTTTCTTTTTTTGGGGTAAACTTGATGCTGACCAACAAACCAAAGTAGTTGAGAATTTTAAAAAGGCAAATTATTTCTGGATGTTTTTAGCTTTAATAGCCGGAATACTAAGTCATATCTTACGAGCGGCAAGATGGAATTTATTGATTAGCACCATTGAAAAACCACCTTCTGTAAAAAATTCGTTCTGGTCTCTAATGGCCGGATATCTGGCAAATCTTGCTGTTCCCCGCCTCGGCGAAATAACACGTGCCATGTTGCTTTCAAGGCGGTCAAAAATTTCTTTTGACAAATTATTCGGCACAGTTGTAGCCGAACGGGCCTTCGATTTCTTTTTCTTTATTCTTTTATTCTTTGTGGCTATTGCCGCCTTTTGGCACAACATTGAAGTTTTTGTAACAAACAGAATTTTGGGCGGATTAGATGAAAAAATTAAATTATTATCCAATGGCAGTATATGGATTATAACCACCTCTTTTATTATTCTGTTTTGTTTTGTTTTTTGGTTGCTGAAAAAATATAAAAACAAGCCGTTTATTGCTAAAATCAACAGGTTTATTCATAATCTTATCAGCGGGCTAATGTCAATATTCAAATTGAAAAACGCTTTTCTGTTTTTATCATATACACTATTAATATGGCTGCTGTACTGGCTGATGGTTTATTTAATGTATTTCAGCATTCCCTCAACTTCAAACCTGTCAGTTGAGTCGGCATTTATAGTTCTTGTTTTTGGCACTATCGGAATTATAGTAATTCAAGGGGGCATAGGAATATATCCTTTAATTGTTTCGGAAGTATTACTGATTTATGGTGCCGACATAACCGATGGTTTCACAATAGGCTGGCTGTCGTGGTCGGTTCAGACAATTATGATTATAATAATGGGATTAATTGCATTTACTTTGTTTGGTTTTAAAAAGAACAATAAAGATGAATTTCATAAAATTAATCAACAATAAAATAATGTCGCATGCACAACTTTTGCAAAATGTTAGTGCATGGAAAAACACACAGCAAACTATTGTTTTTTCAAATGGCTGCTTTGATATAATTCATCCCGGGCATGCCCAATATTTAGCTCAGGCAGCGGCATTGGGAGACCGTCTTATTATTGGGATAAATTCCGACAATTCGGTAACAAGGCTTAAAGGCTCATCACGACCAATAATTCCTGAAAAAGAACGTTGCCTTCTACTTGCCTCGTTTCAATTTGTAGATGCAGTGTGCATATTTGATGAAGACACTCCTTTGAATTTGATTAAATCAATAAAACCCGATATTCTGGTTAAAGGAAAAGATTATTCTGTTGAACAAATTGTTGGAGCAGATTTCGTTTTACAAAACGGAGGCAAGGTTGAAACCATTGACATGGTTGAAGGATTCAGCACTTCAATTCTGATTGAGAAAATCAAAAAGCTATAGAATACAAGTAAGCAATTTGTTTTTATAAAAATCTTACTTCGGTAACACCTTCGCCGCCAAACTGCAGCGGAGCATCGCTGAATTCAAGCATGTCAGAATACTGCCTCAGGTCTTTTCTTATTTCTTTTCGTAATATTCCGTAACCATTACCATAAAAAATAGAAAAAGACTTTATTCCCGTCATTAAGGCATTATCAATAAATTTATCGAGTTCTGATATGGCT
>CAZJYL010000252.1:0-4023 GCA_964550265.1 uncultured Bacteroidaceae bacterium | reverse complement strand
CAGTAGGAAAAGACCTGGGCACGACCACCGCAACCCTGGGCGTGTTCAATGCAGGCTTCGACTGCAACCTTAATCATCTTACGTGGGTCACTGGTATCGCAATAGGCAATCATAGAAGCCATTGCCCCAACAGCCACAGGTGCCCCAGTCCCAGCAGCGAAGTAAGTTCCGGGGACAATCTCCTGAACTCCGAAGCTGCCATCAATCAGGTAGAGCTTCAGGTTCTGGCAGTCAACCAGCATGGCCTCAAAGTCTACACCCTTGACGCTATCCCCAGCCTCAATCTCACCAGCATCTTCCTCAATGGCTTCCCGGATGCGCGTGGCAATGTCGCAGGCATCCCCCGGTGGATCAAAAATGTCCTCGCAGTTAGAGATGACGATTGAGGAATGGCGCAGATAGCCAGCCATCCCGATCACCCATCGGCCATGCTCATAAATCTTGTCGTTGCACTTGGGATAACGCACGGTCCCGAACAGGGCTTCCGTATCACACCCAAGGTGGATCTCGTCGTTACAGTGGTAGCCCACGATGACTGTCATTAGAACCCCCTCACCTTAGCGGTGCCACGTTCACACTTGGTTGCCCGTCCCCACGATCCACATTCGCTGCACCGGAAGCGTCGATAACGCCGGGTAATCGCCTCACGGTATCCCTTCCAGATGATCTTGTCAGACCCGCAATGCGGGCAGACTTCTTCCAGGGATTCGATGGAAAGGTTGGGGTGGTTCTTGACCCAAGGCCGCATCTCCAGATACAGCGCCTCGGTCAACTGAACGTCCTGGATATTGTATTCTTCCATCTTCTTCCAAGCAGACGGCTTGCCAGCCATGCAATCCTTCCACAACTGAAAGCCTTCATGCTCTAACTTCTGCCCTATCCCAAGACGCTGACAAAGATAATTCAGCTTGCGGGACGGGAAGTTGAACCTCTTGCTGGTAACATAAAGATCGAGTTCGTGATACGGAGAAGGCGGCTTGATCTTGTGAGCAAACATCTCTGCGTCCAGAACACGGCTATCAAACCGGACTCCGTTGAAAGTTACCAGAGAATCGCATTCATCCAGCAGGTCGTGGACGCCGCGCAGCATATTCTTAGCGCCGGATCGCTTGATGGAGTCGAACAGAATCTCATCCGAGCCAAGCCACTTGGCGGCGTAGCACATCACATAGGATGGCTCGATGATGTTGTCTGCGGGGATATACTTCTCCCGGAGTGACCACGAATACAGGACATTAGGTGCTCGTTCCAGGTCAAGGACCAGAATCTTCAACGCTTCATCTCCTTGTATTTGTCCAGATACCACTGGGCTTTGCCAGCATCAACAGACGAATCGCCCTTCTTCTCCAGCCTCCACAGATATTTGAACGCACAAATCTTGCAGAAGATGGCAACCTGCTCCTTGCCGTAAGCGGCAATCATGGCGTCAATGCACTCGATTGGGCCAGCGTAATGCTCGGGGTGGTTGATGTTGTCGGTCTGTGCGTATTGGTTGGCGGTGCGGTCATTATCGTCACACCCGTCTGGAACGAGTGAGTCATTAAAGTAGAACAACATCCCACAATTGCAGTGGACAATATGCTCTTCCGAGATGATCCACTCTTTGCGGCACCTAGGGCAAAGCCGAGCGACCTCTTCACTCATTCAACCTCCAATAGTTTCAGGGCCATTCGATCCAGCGCCATACGGGCCAGAACCTCGATGGGCCAATCCATAAACATAGCCTGATTAACCTCCTGCCGAGTCAGGCAGTAGGCTTCAGGCACTTCCAGGATGATGTCAAGTGGTCCCTTCATGTCATCCAATGTCATTCAAATCTCTATACAAGTCAAGGGGGAGGGACATATTATCCCCCCCCATCTGATTATCCCGTTCGGTTAAATCTTGGTATCCCTGGCAGTTATCCGATACCAATTATCCCGAAGGGTAAATTGCTCAGGTTGCTTTCCAGTCTAGTCAGCTTGGATTCTATCTCACGATCAACAGAGTCACGTCCAAACATGATCTTTAGCTGTTCGCACATAATCGAAACGTCTGCAATCTCAGTGATTACGTCTGCTTGGCTACACTTCCCACGTTTGAAATGCAGCAGCGATGTAATGAGTTCGGAACACTCCTCAATCGCTTGGTTAGTCTGTGCTGCGTATCCAAATTTGTCAATGGCACGTTGATAGATGCTCACTTCTTCTTTTTCTCCTGCATCTTCTTGGCCAATGGAACCGGAGCCTTGGGGTTAGGAGCTTCCTGCTTCGCCTGCATCTTCTTGGCAAGGTTCTTAGCGGGGTGTTTGGCCATTGTTTCCTCCTATACGGTCACACGACCAGAGAATCTATCATACCATGCCCGTATATCGTCAGGCGGTTCCTTATCCCAGTTGCCTTCATAGCATGCAAAGGATTCATAGATCCCACCGCTCATCATCTTGGTTGCGATAATGTCAAAGTTGGGTGTGATGTGGATTTCGTAATCGTTGTAGTAAGTCACCATGTCGCAGCCTCTTTCTGGAGTGCTTCGAGTTTATCTGCAATCTCTCTGAGTTTCGTAGGATAGTCAATCGGCATGTCCTTGGAATCAATGAACGGCATCTTTACTTCAAGAACCTTGCCGGGCCACCCGGATTCTCGGTTTAGCACATAGAATCTAAACCCGTGATATGCCTCTCCATGCAACAAAGACAAGTTGATAACTTGAAAGGAAGTCTCTACCATGCCTCGATTCTCAGCTTCCATGCAACAATCTCCTGACAATAATTGTTGAGTTCTTCAACGGTCCCATACTTCTCGATAAAGTTCTTGAGCGTCTTACCCTTGTTCCCAAAGTGAACGGATGGCAGTTCCCACCCAGATTGATGATGCCGGTAACAAAGTGGGATGGTTTTCTCCCAGCCAGACTTATCACCCATCCCGGTATCGTGCCTGTCGTGGTGGACCTGAGCCGGATAGGCTGGTGATTCCAGCAGCTTACAGGCCATCTCCTGCGCTGGCAGCTTCCCATACATCTCAATGGCACAGCAGATGCAGCCAAGGTCTGTGAGATGGGAGAACCATTCTTGCTGGTTCATGCGCCGTAGTAACCAACTGGGTGATGCTTGGAGAAGAAATGGTCAATCCACAGGGCGCAGTCCCGTTCAGGCGTCATGCCGTGTTCAACCCATTCTTTCTCAACTGTCATCCAGGTATTGGGCATCGCAGGAGTCCACCCCATCCCGTAAAGGTTGTCACTCTTAAATAGGTATGGAAGTCCGAGCGGAGTTGTCCCTTTAGCCTTGGACCTGCCCAGTCTGTAGAGGCCAGCTTGTTTCCTTAGTGAGTCATATAGCTTCTTATCGTGATCCATTTCCGACCTCATCAACAAGCAGGACGATCTTGCCAGCCTCGCCCCATCCCTTCGTGCAGGCCAGACTGATTACCTGAGAGTCATCCACAAAGGCCACCCCGTTAATGGCATCACTCACCAGTTTGGCGCAGTTATCCAGGTCGGGGCGTTGGGTGTGGAGATTCTTCTTGTTGCTCTTGGGCTTCTTGAAGGTGAACTGGATGACCAATTCAACCGCGCCTTCAAACGGCTTCTTCCCCCACTCAGCCAGTGCGGCGTTGCGGATAGCGGCCTCGGCCTGTAGCGTTTTCTTGTCGGTGAACGCATGGCCAGTTCTGGTGAACCTGGGACGCCCCTTGGGAACCGGGTCCATGTCGAGTGTAAGAAACTTATTGGACAAGTTTGCTCCCCATTGGATACCTGCCATTGGACAGGGCTGATCTAACAATAGTGTCCAGCTCATGCTCTGGCAAGGGCGGCTGCTGGTTCTGGTTCCAATCCATCATCAAGGCCATACCCTCGTTGTAACCAAGCCCGAAGTCTCGGATGGAAGCCGCTGCTGCCCTGAATGCCTGCTGGTTCCGTGCTCCCTGTCCAGCGGTTGGGATGCGGTTCAGATACCGCTGGGCTCGCGTGTAATTGTCTGTGCTGCGATTGACAACCAGGGACACCGGGATGGGAATGATTGCCTCCGGGAACCAAGCCTTT
>CAZJYL010000251.1:0-4045 GCA_964550265.1 uncultured Bacteroidaceae bacterium | reverse complement strand
GTGTTTATAGCGGGATTGATTTTTTGAGGAATATGGAGGCCACGGGGCAACGATACGATTTTAAAGGTAAAAAGATTATAGTGGTTGGTGGTGGTAACACGGCAATGGATTGTTGTCGTACTTCAAGACGTTGTGACTCTGAGGACGTTACTGTAGTCTATCGTCGTACCGAAGCCGAAATGCCTGCTAATCCAATTGAAATTCATGAATCTAAACTGGAAGGCGTAAAATATATGTTTCTAACCTCACCCGTAAAAATCCTTAAAGGTGAAAACGGGAAGCTGAAGTCAATGGTTTGTCTAAAGATGGAACTTGGAGAACCCGATGCTTCGGGCAGAAGGAGACCTATTGCCATAGAAGGTTCGGAGTTTGAGATAGAATGTGATTATATTTTGGCAGCAATTGGTCAAAAAACTGATGTTGGCTTTATAAACGACATAAACCAATTTGCCGAAAACGGAGAACTTAAAATTAATAAATGGGGCGATATTGAAGCAAATTCCGAAACATTGCAGACAGGTATTCCAAGTGTTTTTGCGGCAGGAGATGGCGTTACGGGACCCGCAACAATTATTGCAGCCATTGCACAGGCTAAATTAGCCGTTAACAGTTGTAATCAATATTTGAACGGAGAAGAGGTCAAACCTGTGAAAAAAGAATTTTTCAGCAGAAAAGAAAATTTCCGCAAGCAGGAAAAAGAAGCCTATTTAAATAAATTTTCTCGTCAGTTACGCGAAGAAATGCCTGTGCTTAACCCGGATAACAGAATGAATTTTTCGGAGGTTGAACTTGGATATGCTTCTGAAGATATTGCTAAAAATGAAACTGCCCGTTGCCTTGAATGTGGCTGCAGCGCATTATACACCTGTGACTTAAAAAAACATGCCACTGATTATAATGCCAGTCAGGTACATTTTGCAGGATTGTTTAATGAATACAGTATTGATTTTTCTCATCCATACATAGAAATAGATAATAATAAATGTATCTTGTGTGGCCGATGTGTCAGAATTTGCAGGGAAGTAGTAGGCGCCGAAGCTCTTGGATTTGTTAAAAGAGGTTCCATGGCTTATATAGCGCCCGCCATGAACATGAGTTTGAAAGACACAAAATGCGAAAGTTGCGGATTGTGTATTTCTACATGCCCTACAGGAGCCTTATCCGAAAACAAACTGTTCAAACCCGGTCCTGTTAGAACCGATACTTTCAAAATGATTTGTAATTATTGCTCGGTTGGATGTGAACTTATTGTTCATCATCGTGGTGGTTTTGTTTATGAAATCTCGGGAGCAAACGGCCTTGTTAATCAAGGAGGCAACTTCTGCAATAAAGGCAGATTCGGCTATCATTATATGAATGACAAGTCAAGGCTGTTTAGCCCAAGATTAAAGGAAAATGGGATTTGGAAAGAAATTGATTGGAAACAGGCTTTTGAAATTATTGCACAGAAAGTAAAATCGGTTGAAGCTTCCGAAAATGCGTTTTTTGCCGGCGCAAGACTTTCAAACGAAGAGCAGTATTATATTCAGAAAATAGCCAGAACCGGCGTAAAAACAAATAACATTTCCTCTTTTCATTATATAGAACGTGGCAAAGGTTATGTTGGTAATGGCTCGGCAAGTATTTCTTTTAGCGACCTTAAATTGGCAAAAGCTATATGGATACTCGATCCTGACCTGATTAATTCTAACGGTGTTGCCGGATTTGCAATTCAAAATGCCAGATTCAATTCAAAAATTCCGGTAACTATTATTGCCGAAAAAAATAATCACGCAATGGATCATAAGGCTGACAGAATTATTTTTATTAATTCAAAATATGCCTTTATTAAAGCCATTAATTATTATTTACTTGATTCAGGAAAGCAAAATTCATTTTTCATAAAAGGCAGAACAAAGGGGTTTGATGAGTATAAAAACAACTTATTGAAAGAAGATTATGATTCTTTGATTAAGGATTCAGGCTTAAGTAAAGATGAAATAGAATCTTTGGCCAATGAATTTGATTCAATAGCCGAAACTGTAATAGTTTATACAGAAGCTGAAACATCGTCGAATTGTGCTTTGGAAATTAATAACCTAATGTTGATTTCGGGTAAGCATGAAAAAACAGGCTCAGGCATTCTTGCATTAAAATCCAAAAACAATTCGCATGGATTGCACGATAATGGTATTTGTCCAAAACTGGCTCCCGGAGGTCGTTTGTTGAAAGATACAAAATCGGATCTGGAAAAATTGTGGCAGGTTGACAATTTGCCTGTCGATTCAGATTTCAGCATAAAAGAAAGGCTTGCAAGTGGGCAGATAAAAAACATATTTGTTTTTGGCGAAGACCCAATTGGTACAGCTTTCAAAATTGAAGAAGCCAAGGCTTTATTGCCCGACAATGCTTTTATTGTGGTAGCTGATTATTTCATGACCAATACGGCAGAATCTGCCTCCCTTGTTTTGCCAATGGCATTTCCATTTGAAACCGGCGCCTCATATACAAATACCGGAAAAATTATTCAGAATTTTGAGGCTGTTATAGAACCTAAAACAGGAAAAAACAATATTGAAATGCTGAATGGCATTGCCGAAGCAATTGGTATGAGCCCATTTTCATCTAAAGAAGAAATATTTATGGAGTTCGCATCTTTGCTCCCTGTTGACAGAGAAATATTGTTTTCTTTTGATTATACCAATAATGACAATCCTTGCAATATGTTTGCGCATGGTGCCGATAATTTAGTTTTACGTCATTCTAATCATTTCAATGATTTAATGAATAGTTAATTTATTATGGAAAAATTTGAAACAATTGAGCAAATACTTGATTTTGCCATGGCTCAGGAGCAAAGCTCCATAGATTTTTATACAAAAATGGCATCCAAAAGCCGCAACGAGGAGATGAAAATAATTTTCGAGGAATTTGCCGGCGAAGAACTTCAACACAAAAATAAAATTGCGCAAATAAAGGCAGAACAAAACTTCTTTTTACCAAAAGAACATATTGAAACATTAAGTATTGCCGACTATATAGCATATCCTATAATAGACGAAGACATAACTTATCACGATGCCCTGAAAGTGGCCATGGCCAGAGAAAAAGCCGCATTTAAACTTTATACAAAACTTGCTGCTATGTCCGATAACTCGGCTGTTAAAAATATATTTCAGTTTTTGGCTCAGGAAGAGTCTAAGCATAAATTGCGTTTTGAACTTGAATATGATGAATATGTGCTGCGGGAAAACTAAATATAGCAGTCAGTGAAATCAGGAGTTGAAAGCGAAACTTGGGCTGCCGGCTGATTTTGAATAATAAGGATAAATAAATGAGCTGGCTATTGTTTTTCCATAGCCAGAATCCGTCCGCACTTATAATATCGCTTTGAGTAATAATCTTCGCTTAAATTACTTATAATAACACCCTTGTTGGTTGTGGCATGAATAAAACGATTATTGCCCAAATATAAGCCCACATGACTGACGCGGTCCCCGTTTATTTTAAAAAATAATATATCACCCAGCTTTGCCTTGTTTAAGTCGATGAATCTTACATCTTTCTGCATGTCGTTGGCACTGCGGTTTAACGATAAATTATAAATTGTTTTATACATTGTCATTATCATTCCGCTACAGTCGGTTCCTTTTTTACTGATTCCTCCATAAACATAAGGAGTGCCCAGCCACGAATCAATTTCATCAAGAAATCTTACATCTTCTTTTCCGCTTAATTCAACCTGCCATTTTTTACTGTATTTTGCATAAGCGCCACTTGATAAATTATTATCTGCAATGTGGCTTAAAGAATCGCGCCTGGTTTTATTTCCCGGTTCTGTTTTTCCTGTTTTGTAATCTTTTATCCTTTTGGGAGGTCCATGAGTTTCAAGTTGCCGTTGTTTAATGTGTTCGCGTAAACCGGTACACGAGGATAACAGCAATATTGCCGAAAATAGAAAAACAAATATTTGTATTGTGTTTTTATTTTTCACACCTCTAAAATACAACGTTATATAGTCGTCCCTTAAAAAAAGCATTTTTCAAACCGTCCATAGTTTGAAAAT
>CAZJYL010000250.1:0-4049 GCA_964550265.1 uncultured Bacteroidaceae bacterium | reverse complement strand
GCTTATCAAGCGTAGAAGCCCAAATATTATACTTGTTAGTTAGCCCTGCAAGCAAATTGCCTGTGCCTGCCGCACAGTCCCAAATATAATATTCATCCTGCCAGTCTTCTCCTAAAACGTCTGCCAGATATTTTTGGGAAAGTTCTACCCAAATTTGCGGAGTAAAGAAACTTCCTTTTCGTTCTCTAACATCTTGCGGAACAAGTAAATCTCTTCGTTCTACAATGTAATCCCAGTATTCTTCTTTTGGTGGTCGTTCGTATTTATTCCAAAATTGTGTATGAGCAACTTGATTGTCACTAAATTCTACGCTGCTTGATGTAAATGCGCCATATTCGTCTTGATGTCTATTTAATTCATATTTTGCGGCTCTTAGAATTACAAATAATTTATCTTTTAAAGTATTATTTTCCGAGGACAATAAGTCGGCAAGATAAAAGTCTCCGTCAATAACACCCTTTTTCTTTGCAACATCCCAATTTACGGCAATTGTCGGTTTTACAGCTTGAAGCCATTTATTATAAATGACCATAAAATTGTTTTTGTCAATCTTGGTTTTTGTTAAGCCGAATTTGCCAACAACAAAATTGCTTTTAATAAATTTTTTGAGCTCTCTGTCGTCATTCAAAAAGTTAAATAACAGAGTTTTGCTGTCAATTATCGTTTTTACTTTTTCGTAAACAATTTTAAACTCTTTTGCTTCGTAATTAGATGGGGTTACGTTCCAGTTAAAATCGCTTTGGTAAAAAATATCGTGTATCTCGTTGTAAGGTATGAAAGCAATTTTTTCACCGTCAAATGCTCCAAGCATTGGCGGTGGCAGATACTTATCAAATGTCCTTGCCTTGCCAATTGTCAATATGAGTTGAACTATTGATTTGTAAATATCAGAAGAACCTCTTTTAGCTTCGGCCCAAAGCAAAGATTCCTGTTCAAAGAGTTCTTTTTGGCTTTGGTACATGCAAACACAAAAATCCACGTTACCAATTATTTTGGAGCAGTCGTATATCCAAAAGTAGTCTTGGGCTATCTTGTTTTTTAGTTCTTCTTCTCTGATATTCGAATATTTCATTTTAAAACTATTATCTTTAGTTAAATGCTGTTATTTATAATTGTTTCCAACTTATTTACAAAAGCAGTATCGGCTTTCAGGCAGGCTGTTACTTCGTGTTGCCTGATATTCCTTTCTTCGCGCAGATTGCAAATATGTTTTATTAATAGACTCATAATGTTATGTAGCATATTGTCAATCTTTGTCAAAAATAAACAAATAAAAGAAAATATTTGTCTTAAAATACAAATGAAATTTGTAGTTGAAAAAAGCGAGAAAAATGCTCACTTCCCAATGCAAAAATTTTTAAACACCGAATCCAACACTTCGTTATTTGAAACTTCTCCGGTTACCAATCCTATATGGTGTAGTGCCTGGTGCAGGAAACTTGCAATTAAATCCTGCGGCATTTCCTTTTCTATATGTTCGATGGCTTGTTGCAGCAAAGTCCTTATATTGGTAAATGCCTCAAAGTGCCTTACATTTGTAAGTACTATGTCAGGATTATTATCGGCATTGCTTACAATTTCGTTTATTTTATCGATGAGTACCGAAATATTTTCATTGCGTTTTGCCGAAATATAAATAATGTCGTAATCAAGAAGCTCGTGCAGATGTGTGGGATAGGTAACCAGCAAATCAATTTTGTTTATGACAATAATGAATTTTTTGTCATCAAAATTTGTTATGCTGTTTTTTAATTCTTCTATTTTATTATTAATTTTTCCCTCTTCGCAATCTGCCGCATCAAACAAAAGCAGTATTACAGAAGCTTCGGAGGCTTTGATATAAGTGCGTTCAACACCTGCCGTTTCAATAGCATCGTCAGTACTTCGTAAGCCTGCGGTGTCAATAAATCTGAAAGAATGATTGCCAACGCTTATTGTGTCTTCAATAAAATCTCTGGTAGTTCCCGGAATATCGCTTACGATTGAACGTTCTTCGCCAAGGATTTTGTTTAGTAATGTTGATTTACCCACATTTGGCTCGCCAATAATGGCAACGGGAATACCATGTTTAAGAACATTGCCGGCTTTAAACGAATCTGCCAGAATGCTAACTTCGGTTAACAACACATTGCATAAATCATTCAAACGCTTTCGGTCGGCAAATTCCACATCTTCTTCCGAAAAATCAATTTCAAGTTCAACAAGGGCTGTTAAATCAATTAGTTGTTTGCGTAATTCACTCAGTTTTTTTGAGTAGTCTCCGCGCATTTGCTTTATGGCAAATTTATGTGCCGCCGCATTACGGCTACGAATAATATCGTCAACAGCTTCAACCTGAAGCAAATCCATTTTTCCGTTAACAAAGGCTCTAAGCGAAAATTCACCCGGCTCTGCCATGCGTGCACCTTTGCCGATTAATAATTGCAAAATCCTGTTTTGAATATACAATGAGCCATGACAAGAAATTTCGGCAACATCTTCTCCCGTATAAGATGAAGGTCCTTTGTAAAATGTCACAATCACATTATCTACAACACCCGTTTCATCAATAATGTCGCCATAATAATTGTGTCTGTATTTTAGAGTATTCAATTTGCCGGATTGAAAAAATTCTGACACTATATTATGCGATTTTTTGCCGCTAATTCTTATAATGGCTATGCCTCCTATTCCTGGCGGAGTAGATATGGCGCAAATGGTATCGGATAAATTTGGAATCATTAAACAAAGTTAATATAAAAGTCAAATATTACACTATCGGATTATTACTGATGAACTTTATATTTATGTTGTTGAAAAGCTAAAATATATATACATATTGTTTTAGGTTTGTTTTTTTACAAAACATTTAACAATAGATTAACGTTTTAGGTTTTTTTAAACAAGTCATTAACAGGCAAATAGATATAAAAAAATATCATAAAAGCGCATAAAATATTGTTTTGATTAATATTAAACATGTAATAAATATATGTAATATATATATTTAAATTTTTGACTAATTTGTTTTTTATAAATTTAAAATGTTTAAAATCAAATATATAGATATATTATGCTTGGCATATTTTATAATAGTTCAGTTTGCATTCAGTGTTACTTTAATATTATATTTGAGCAATGTAATGATTTGATACGGGGGTATTAAATAAATTATTATCTTTTAATATTACTCAGTATGAATACCAAATTTATCCAACGAAGTGTTGCTGCTTATGTAAATAAATTGGTTATAGCAACAATATGCGTATTTGTTTTGTTTTTATCGAATGTAAATGCGCAGGTTAATGTTTCCGGGTCCAATGGTGCCGACGGCAATTATACTACATTAACTGCTGCTACAGCTGCATTTAATAAAATTAATTCTAATAATCAGGCGGGGAAGAATATTGTAATTAAAATAACTGCCGACATAGTTGCCGAGCCGGGCACTGTTGCATTAACCGGAGCTACCGGTATGTGGAATACACTTACTATCATTCCTGATGGAGGCAATAGAAGTATTACCGGAAATATAAATAGCGGATTAATCAGGCTGGACGGCGCCAAAAGGGTAACAATTAAAAATAATGATGCATACAGATTAACATTTTCAAATATTTATAGTGGAGGTTCCGCAAGTACTTTGTTCTTTATTAACGATGCTTGCTATAATGTGATTCAGAATTGCGATTTTTTAGGCAGTGGCAGAAATTATAATACAGGGGTTATTTGTTTTAGTACCGGTAAAGGAGGTGGAAGTGGCAATGACAATAATACAATAAGTAATTGCAATATCAGAGAGGCTGGTGGCAACAACCCATATATTGGTATTTGTTCAGTTGGTAGAGATATGCCCGGACAAACAAACAGCAACAACACCATTTCGGATTGTAATATCTATAATTTTAGTAATGTTACAATGAATGGTTGGCATGCAGGTATTTACCTTGATCAGGGGAATGATACGTGGACCATTTCGGGCAATAGTATTTATCAGACTTCTCCTTACACTAGCGGTTCATATATATGTGACCATTATGGTATAAGAATTAGTTGCCTGAAAGGCAGCG
>CAZJYL010000249.1:0-4055 GCA_964550265.1 uncultured Bacteroidaceae bacterium | reverse complement strand
TTGATGATTCTATTTTGAGTCTCTCGTTCAAGTTGACCTACTTTTATTGTTTGATTGTCCATAATTATTTATAAATTAATCTAATTTTACCTGTAAGTAATTGTTGCATAGCACCTTGTTTAAGGAATTTGAACTTGTATAATTTGGCTTCAAGCTTTTGAATTTCAATATCAAGATTACTTGAAATATTTACCAATGCTTCATTTACCTGTTTTTGTTCGGGCAGCCCATGATCCATCATTTCAAGATAATAGTCTTCTCCAAAAACACTTTTATACCATTCAACAGCCTTAATCGCCTCTTTTTCACCCCTTTTCATTATAAGCTGAGGTATCTCACCACCCAGACATGCCGAACATGCAATAAGCCCTTCGTGATAAGTTTTAAGTAACTCTTTATCTATCCGCGGTGTATAAAAGAATCCTTTCAAATTGGCTAAAGATATCAGTTTAACCAAATTACGATATCCGGTCATATTCTTGGCCAGTAAAATCAAATGATATCCACTTCGGTCTTCTTTTGCCGACATTTGTTCCATGCCGTTTCGGGCAACATAAGTTTCGCAGCCAATTATAGGTTTAATTCCGTTTTTTTTCGCTTCGCTTACAAACTCAAGAATACCAAACATTTGTCCGTGATCGGTAACGGCAACTGCTTTCATCTTTAAATCCAAAGCTCGTTTTATCATGGTTTCGATGTTGGCTGCTCCGTCAAGAACCGAATAAATAGTATGCAAATGCAGATGCACAAATTGCGACATAAATTCCTTTCCTTATAATTAAAAAATAATGTTTCGATAAAAATATATATTTTTACTCCTTTAAATTACCTTGTTAATAACTTTTGTAATATGACTCTTAGAATAAAAAAAATACAATTTTTTGTTGTTTGCCTGATTTTATCGGGTTTTATGACTATCTCCTGCACATCAGACAACACAGGCAATTTGATAAAAAACTCATCTGCTTCGTTAAGTTCATTTAAACGTCTTCCGGATACTACAATAAAAATTCCATGGTCGCAAAACGACAGGAAAGTATTTCTAATTCCATCAAATACATTATTCTGCCGTGGAAATATTTTGCTACTTCATGGCTGGAATCTGGCACCACTTGGCTGGTGTGAACAAACAAGCCTTTGCAAACAACTGCGCGATGCCGGATTCAATATTATTATTCCCGACATGGGAAAGAGTATATATGCTACAGAAATTTACGATGAGACTTTACCCACAATGGCACAGCAACCACTGAAATCGTGGCTGACAGACACAGTACTTACGTATTTAAACGACTCTTTCAACTTATTTAATAAAGAAACAAAGAATTTCATAGTCGGATTATCAACCGGCGCAAGAGGAGCATTTGCAATAGGACTGGATAGGCCTGACATGTTTGACGGTGTGGTGGTTTTATCTGGCGATTATGATCAAACTTTAATGCCAAATGATAATTTAATGACCTATTTTTTCGGTAGTTACGAAGACTATCCCGAGCGTTGGCAAGGCGAAGACAATCTTTTGCGCAAAGCAGATAAATGGGATTTGCCAATATATATAGGACATGCGCAAAATGACAATGTTGTACCCTGGCAACAATCGGATACACTAAATAAAATATTGCTTAAAGCAGGCAAGGTTATACCCGAGACCCACTTTCCTAAAAATTACGGACATGATTATACTTACTGGGAAAGTGAATCGCAAAACATTATCACATTCATAAAAAAAATATGTGATAATGACATTATAAGCGAAAAATAAAATTTTTATTTATAAAAAAAATCATTCAGCAACGAAATTACTTCGTCAACGCTATCAGCCTGAATAATAGCATCGCGTCTTCGGTGGTCTAATTTCTTACCGCTTAAATTTTTAGCCCATCCGTCAAAGATATTTACTGCAATGATTTTTTTACCATATTGCCATGCGTATGCAATTTCGGACAAAGTTCCGGATCCACCGCCCAGAGCAATTACCACATCTCCGCTTTGAGCAACAATGCTATTACGTGCAAAACCTATACCCGTAGCAATTGGAATATCGGTATATCTGTTGGCAGAATTTCGATTACTGTCAGGCAAAACTCCTACAGTTGAGCCAAAAAAATAATTTTTTGATTCATGCGCACCGCGAAAAACCGCCTCCATAATACCCTTTCTGCCACCAGACACTATGATGAAATCATTATCTACAAGTTTTTTACCTAATTCCCGGGCAAAAGCATATATTGGGTCGGAAACCTTACAATAGCTTGGACCTATTACACTAACAAAGCATCGAGTTTTTTTTGGCATTACAAGTATTTTGAAATATATTCAAAAGGCTTTGTTAATTTGCCATTGTGCAAAATCAATGAACGTTTAATAGCCGGCGCAAGAACTAATTCATCATAAGAATTATTAAAATCGCATTCGGCAATAGATTCAATAAACGGACGCAGGGCATCGGAAAAACCACGCGAAGAATCGCGGGGTAATTCACTGGGCAAAATATCTACAGACATTACGCAAATACCTTCGCCGTCAAAACCCATAGTTGGTTCATCTGTATTTGGATTGTAAATGAAAACGGGGTCATTTATTTCAGTTCCTTTATGCGTAAATTCAATACCACCGTCCGGATCACAACTTATGTCACCAACAACGATTAGTTTGGGATTTTTCTCTGAATACAATTTTTTTATTTCGTTTTTAGTAACTACTCTTGGATAGCGAACATCCCAATAAGAGCCATGAACAAGGACATTTAAGTTGTTGATGTAATCAGAAAAACGAGATTCATATTCTTCGGGGTGTTGATAATAATGTTGCAAATCAAAATTGTCCGATTTATTAAGAGCTTTAACCATATCCTGCTCTTTAAACACAACTTTGTAAATTATCTTGCCGTTAGAAACATCATCTTTCAATGATGATAACTCATCGGCAGAGATTTCTTTAACAGGTAATAAATGTAATATTTCCTGAGCACCCATACTAACATTGCCATATCCGGTAATACCAACTGCGAAAGGCTGAATTTCCTTTGGCAATCCATGTTTCATTATTTCATATCCGACCTTGTTTATTGCAGCCTTGGCCTCAGCCAAAGAAGAATATGTATATGACTGGCGTAACGAAAGAAACGGAGTATCTATCCCCAGCCTCTTGTATCTTTGTCCAACAGACCATAATGTATTTATCATGCCCGCAAGACCAGCATATCTGCCAAAAAATATTATGCGTTTATTAAACTCATCAGTTACTTTTTCATAGTCCAGCAAGTTGCAATTTAATTCCATTAATCGTTTCAGCATCGGCATGTTGTATGGTTGCCCCTTGATGACATGAGAAAAGAACATATATGTTTTACCTGCCATCAAATCCTGCATGGGTATTTCTTTTACGCCAAAGATTATATCTGCATCGGATATGTCATTATTTACAATTGCGCCTGCGTTACGATATTCTTCATCACTGAAAACACGCTTTGCTGAAGATTGAACATGAATTTCATATCCTTTTTTAATAAGTGTTCCAATGTGATCGGGAATAATAGGAACGCGGCGTTCCATTTCATACTTGTTTTCGTGACGGATGGCAATAATCTTTTTCATAAACATCATTTTTCGTGATAACAAGTTGCAAACCTACATTTTTTTTACGAAGCATCAAAATAATTTGGCAAAAGATTTGCAATGAGCGAATTTCGATAAATTAACAACTATGTATATTTTTATGCATATATTTGCATTTAGAATATCTGGTTGTGATTTTACTCAAAAAATTAATTAAAAACAATTGACATGAAAAACATTTTTAAAATTGCTGCATTGGTCATCTTTGTTTTTGCAGCTATGGGGATTAAAGCTCAAAACACCGGCGTTAAGGTAGATCAATCTGCCAATCAATCTAAAAATTCCTTTTTTGGCATTAAAGTGATGTTTCATTGCGCAAATGGTAAAGCCCTGCTTGAATAGGAACTTCCCAAAAAACGCGGAGTGGTTTCGCGTTATGCTGATGTGGATACAAAAATAGTGGATGTTACTTCCAACCCTACGTTAACTGATGCCGGG
>CAZJYL010000248.1:0-4113 GCA_964550265.1 uncultured Bacteroidaceae bacterium | reverse complement strand
GATTTATATTTGCTAATTCGAATGTGCAATTAAAAAAATTTGACGGAATAGGTTACGTAAATGTTGGTATAGGAATACTGTATATAACTCTTGGTTATGCAATTACAAAAGGAAGTATGCCTGCATTAATAATAACAACGTTGTTAATGTTTGCAGACTTAATTCTAACAACTATGCACTCATCGCAAACACAGTCTTATGTAGGCGTTTTTATTAAAATATTTTTCATTTATTTTATTACACGGGGCTTTAAATACATGAGGGAACTTAATGCCACAAATAAATCAAGTCAGAACAATAAATAAAAAAGGGTTACAAAACATAGCCCTTTTGAAAAATATTTTAATAAATTATAAGTGATTGTTCTTTTGGATACTTAACCGTGTATTTTAAAATCAGTTTTTTTGTTTCGCCGGGTTTTAATTTAAAAGTCCAGGTAACTTTACCGGTATTGTCATCTACCGAACCGCCACTAGATTCAACACGTTCAATATTTATATCCTTATTGGTTGTTATCGGGAATTGATCATCGACAACTATTTTAATTTCCTTGCTTTTATTATTTCTTATAGTAATCTCCCAGCCCTTTGTTATCTTACGCGAGGAACCGATAAATTTATCGCTGGTATAGTCTTTTATCATATCACGCTTTACCGATATTGACTTGTCTCTTCCTAAAGATACATCAAGTGTATCTTTTGCCAACTGTGGATTAATATATGATTTGCCAACATAAGTATCTTGAAAAAACACATTGGATTCACCAGCCAACAAATTATATTTTTCCCAGCCCGTAACGCGCGCCAGCAAGAACGCATCCAAACTAAGTTTTGGTGCTGAGTAATATTGATATAAAGCTTCAAGTTCATATTCCTTTACCTGAATAATACAAGCTTTTCCGTTTGATTCAACATTATATGGCAAATCAATTAAATACTCAAAATTTATAGGATATTCAGTTACCGAAGTATATACCATTGCACTTTCAAAGTCTTTTGCACTTTGTTGTTCGTCATACTCAGCTTTATCTATGCTGGCCTCATTCATAGCTCTTGGTGCGCCTGCCGAATAATTCATGCGCCTCTCTGTGCCCGAAATTATATTATTATAATACAAATACCATGGGTTTAAAACAGGTTTTGAATTACTAATATTGGGATTAGCTGTAGATAACTTAATTTTAACCTTTTCCCAGTTTTCTCCCGTGTTTTGATAAACACCTGCCTTAAAGGTAAGTTTAATGGGATTATCTACGTCGCTTGCCCTTAAATCATACATTGGTGCCCACCCTGCATTCTGTACATTATAGCGGGTAACAAAAGACGCATTACCTGCGGCATTTGCAATCACACGAATAATTATTTCGCCTATGGGCTGATTTTGTTTGGCATTTAATTCATTAAGCTGTAATTGAATCCGCGATTTGTCTTTTTTTAGTTTATCTAACTTAACTCCTATTTCCAGTTGTTTTGTTTTAATTTCGGTTAAGCGAATTCTATAAAAATCGGCATTTGCCTTCAATGCGGCAATGTCAACGCCTTTCTCGGTTCCGCCAATTTCCTTGTTTACAAGAATCATTGCTTCTTCATTGTTATATACTGTAAGAATGGCATTCTGATAATTTATTTGAGCAGATAAAATTTCCAAAGAGTCTTCGAGTATAATTATCGGTTTTGGTTTCACCTGAGATTTTAAATAATTAATTCTGTTTTCTACTGAAAGAACAGTAATGTTTCCTTTACCCGTAACTTGAATGGTATTAGGATTTATTGTTATCGGCAAATCACTGATTACTATGTTATACGAGCCCGGATTCAAATAAATTGTACCGGTACGTTCTATTTGTGCTCCGCTTAAAAACACAGTAACATTACTTATATTTGTCTGTAAAGTCTTTACATCATCGGCAAATGATAAAAGAGCCGATAAAAACAACACAAAAAAAACTGAAAGTTTCATAATTGTAAATTTTAATATTTTGACATGATAATTTCAAAACATATTAATATGCCGGCTAAGCAAACAATGTTTAGAAACAAAAGATGCAATGTTTAAAAAATTTCACAAATCAACGAATTAGTTCAATTCCGCCAAAAAGTTTTCGCTTTATCCCTTCAGAATCTCTGTAAAAAATTTCATATGTATATGAACCAAGCGGGCATCGTTTTCCCTCAAACGTACCATCCCAGCCTTTTTCATAATCATGCGTAATAAAAAGCATTTTACCGAAACGATCAAATATCATTAGTGTATAAAAATCTTTATCTATTCCATGTCCAATAGGTTTAAAAATTTCATTTATGCCGTCACCATCCGGCGAAAACGAATTGGGCACATACATTGCAACAACATCTTTAACATATATCACATCGCTTGTGGTATCCTTACAGCCATGTTCGGTTGTAACAATAAGCTGAACAACGTATGAGCCGGTATCGCCAAAGTGGTGTGTCGGATAAGTTTCTGTGGAAAAACCGCCGTCGCTGAATGTCCATTCCGATTGATACAAACTAGTACTTTCATTAAAAAACAAAACAGTATTATCGGCCAGTGTAGGCGCAGAAGGGTAAGGTCTAAACTTGGCTACCGGTTTTTCGTAAACACGAATCATGTCAACAATTCTAAGTGAGTCAACACACCCATAAACTGATGTAACATGAATTACAACATCAAAAACACCATGATGTGTAAAAATTAAAGATGGATTTTTTTCGCTGCTAAAATGATGACCTTCGTCGAGATCCCAAAAATAAGTTTGACCACTGTCTGCACTTGTTTCATAAAACTGAACAAACAAAGGCTGACAACCTTCAAGCGGAATAGCCGATATATTTATTTCAGGCAAAGGATGCAACTCAATCAGGGTGGCACTTACAACGGTATCGCATCCAACCGCATCTGTAATTGTAATTGTATAAGTTCCGACAGATAAATTGCCGGCAACAGGAGCATTGGTTTGAGCAGGATTCCAATTATAAGAATACGGAGTTGCACCGCCGCTTACCGTTAAACTGACAGAGCCATCGGAGCCACCAATGCATGTTACATCTTTAGTGCTGATATTTACAGAGATTGGCGGATAAACATCAATTATTTCGGCCGAGTCTGTCACTGAGCAGCCATTGGCATCAAATACGGTAACATAATGCCAACCCGAAGGCAGACCGGTTGTTGTGTGGCTTGTCGATGCGATTGTTGTTGAGTCGCCATTTGACCACACATAAGTATATGGCGCAGCCCCGTTTTGCACAACCACAGTTAAAGTTCCTGTGCTGTCGCCAAAGCACAAAACATCTTGTTTGCTAAATGATACTATTTCAAGACCCGGGCAACTGGTTGACATGCTAAAACCAGGGCAAATAGTATCATTGAAGCCTGCCAGTTCCCATGTATTATTATACCAAGTTATAGGTATATAACCTAATGGCCATGTATAAGAAAACAATGGTCCTATATGAATGGACAGTTTCGATTCAAATGCTTTAACCTCAGGAATACTAACACCCGGCATGCAAAATTCATTCAGGTATTCTTCATTTTTTGCCGAGTCGATTACAGGAACTTCGATGCATAATTCAGGCATAACAACCGGTGGCATGACCGGAAAAGCAGGAATATTAATATCAAACTCAAGGGCTGCTATTGAAAAATCAAAGGACAAGCTATCCCACGTATGATTTGTAAAATCGTTGGTCAAAGAATGTGATAAATCAAAATCAATTTGATTAACATTATGACAAGGCCATATATAATTTAAATTATTACAGGCTTTGAACCGTATATTATCAGAAAAGCCGCTATCTACAACCATATTTGCATTTGACGGATCGGTAACAGTGTACTCAACCGGAACGGATAGCGACAAATTATTCCACACATCGGGTTCAAACGCAAAGTCCTGTTGCATTGTTGACAAAATAGTAAACCACGCAGAAAACAACATATAATCAATAGTAAATCCACCACCAAGATCGTAAGTACCACTAAGCATTCCAAGAAACTGCTGAATAGAAGGGCCCGTTGGTGGCGGAATTAAACCGGCAATCGCTGATAAAAACTGAATAACATCAATTTCAAGCGACACCCAGGTACAATCTCCGGCCGCATATAAAT
>CAZJYL010000247.1:0-4126 GCA_964550265.1 uncultured Bacteroidaceae bacterium | reverse complement strand
TTTTACGCCCTCAAGCCGGGCGAGGCTTACTTTTCTTTTTCATTGCCAAAAGAAATTAACAAAAAAACCATGTTCAATTTTTCAACATATATATTTGATTATCTGTGTAATAAAACCTTTTTTCTCAAAAATATGAAAACGCATTGGCGAATATTATAAGTTTTATATTGGCGAATGTTGTATATTTATTGCGGGAATAAAACGTTACCAGCAAGCGTAAAAGACGACACAACACAACCGACACAGACGACTAAAAACTGAAAAAAAGTAAACCATTTTGACAGGTGACAAACGACATACAGACCATATTGCAAACGGACAACGAGTAAGCCGACACTCATTGCCTACCCTTCTGTGTTTTAATTTTTTTCCCACCGCACAAAATATTTTGAATACCATCCGCACAAACGGCACATTTGGTTTTGCCCTACCCACAAGCCGACCCCTCAGCAAAACCAAAAGAGCCGCTTTTTGCCTACGCACCGATAAAAAACCTTAAATTGGTAAACTATTTTATGATGAGTAAATGAGTGATAAAATAATACATATTGAAGACCACGACAGCGAAGCGGACACTTGCCGAAAGGAAGTGCTGCCCAAACTGTATGATAGCCAATGGACTGATGAACTGATTCTTGAACAAAGAACTTTCACAGACGGAAAAATTATTGTGATAGGAAGAAAAGCAAGAAGAAAAAAAGCGAAACGCTTTGACTACTTGCTTCGCTATTCACAAAACTTTCCGATTGCAATTGTTGAAGCAAAGAAAAAATATAAATCAGCAGCAGATGGGCTTCAACAAGCGAAAGAGTATGCTCAAATACTTGGACTCAAATTCGCTTATTCAACAAACGGAACTGAAATAATTGAATTTGACTTTATCACAGGACTGGAAACAAAAATCACAAGTTTTCCGACACCAACAGAGCTTTGGAACAGGCTGAACCAGGCGGAACCAATAAAGCCCGAAATTCAAGAGACTTTTTTAAAACCATTCTTTGCTACAAGTGGCAAGGAAGTTAGATACTATCAGCGAATCGCAATTAACCGAGCAGTTAAAGCAATTTTGGAAGGAAAGAAAAGAGCTTTGTTAACACTCGCCACGGGAACAGGGAAAACTACCGTAGCTTTTCAAATCATTTATAAGCTTTGGAATAATCGCTGGAATACCAAAGGCGAACATCGCAGGCCAAAAGTTTTATTTCTTGCAGACAGAAGCATTTTGGTAACCGACCCACACGCTAAAGATTTTGCAGTTTTTGGTGATGCAAGGTGCTTAGTTCCCGAAGAAGGGTTACCAAGTAGTCGGGAGGTGTATTTTTCTACCTATCAATCTTTGGCAGAGGATAGCAACCGAATTGGAGCATTCAGAAAATTACCAAGAGATTTTTTCGACCTGATTGTAATTGATGAGTGTCACAGAGGGAGTGCTTCAGATGAAAGTAACTGGAGGGTAATTTTAGATTACTTCAATACATCCGTTCAATTAGGATTAACGGCAACACCGTTAAGAGAAGATAATAAAGATACCTACGCATATTTCGGAAATCCACTTTACATCTATAGTTTAAAACAGGGAATTGAGGACGGATTTTTAGCACCTTATTTGGTTCACCGGGTGGTTACAGAAGCGGATGCAACAGGTTTCAGACCGGAGGAAGGGCAAAGAGACGACTACGGAGAATTAATCCCTGATGGCGTTTATACTACACCCGATTTTGAAAATTCATTGTCTTATCTGCCAAGAACTAAAGCGGTTGTAAAACACCTTTACAACCATATGGTAAAATACGGCAGGTTTGATAAAACTATTGTGTTTTGTGTAAACCAGGAACACGCAGATCAGTTTCGTAGAGAATTAAGCAACTTAAATGATGATTTGGTTCAGCAGTATCCTGATTACGTAGTTCGGATTGTTTCAGAAGAAGGTGATATTGGAAAAGGGCATTTGAGTAAGTTTATGGATATTGACGAACCCATTCCTGTAGTTGTTACCACTTCTAAATTGTTAAGCACAGGTGTTGATGTGCCGACCTGCAAAAACATTGTGATTTTTCGGATGGTAAATTCAATGACCGAGTTCAAACAGATTGTTGGTAGAGGAACAAGAGTAAGGGAAGATAAAGAAAAACTGTTTTTTACCATTCTAGATTATACCGGAAGTGCAACAAGAAATTTTGCTGACCCTGACTTTGACGGAGAACCGCCATTGATAACAGAAGAAGAAATTGATGATGAAGGGAATATTATTGATGGTGAAGAATGGATACCAGACCCGCCAACAGACGAACCTGACGATTGGGAAGATGAGGATGACGGTACAGACGAACCACCAGGCGGTGGCACGGGAGAACCAAGAAAAAAGTATTACATCAGTGAAGGAGAAGTTAGCATTGTTGCTGAAAGTGTTCAGATTTTAGATGCAAACGGGAAATTGAGAACTATGCAATTTACCCAATATGCTAAAGAACAAATTACAACAATGTTTCCTTCAATAAATGAATTCCGAAGCAAATGGAATGATTTGCAAGAACGCCAACACATTTTAGACGAGTTGGAAAACAACGGAATATCTATTGACCAGTTAATGGATATAACCAAGCAACAGGAAGCCGACCCATTCGACTTGATTTGTTTTGTGGCTTTTGATTTAAAACCATTGACAAGAAAACAAAGAGCCGAACTTTTGAAAAGGAACAAACCCGACTTTTTTGCTCATTACAGCGAAAGAGCCAAAGAGGTCTTGAATATGATATTGGAAAAGTACATTGACTATGGGCTAAATCAAATTCGCCCTGATATAATTTCAGTTGAACCTATTGCTCAACAAGGAAATCCGATTGAAATAGTAAATGAATTTGGCGGAATAGACCAATTTAAAAAGGCAATTGAAGAATTACAAACTTTATTATACGAAGAAGCAGCATAAATTAAAAAATGGCAAAAACGAAAAAAGAAAAAGCAGCAAAACCAGCGGTTATCGAAACGCCTGCACAAAGATTAAGCGGCATTATCAAAACCTGCCGTAACATTATGAGAAAAGACAAAGGAATGAACGGAGACGGAGACCGTTTGCCGATGCTGACTTGGATAATGTTTCTAAAATTTTTAGACGATAACGAGCAATTACAAGAACTCAACGCTCAATTAGAAGGCAAAAAATATAAACCTGCTATTACAGCGCCTTACCGCTGGAGAGATTGGGCAAAAGACACCAACCTTACCGGAGACGACTTGCTGGCTTTCATCAACAACGAAAAAGTTATACTGACAGATGGCAAAGAAAGAACAGGATTATTCTACTATTTGAGAAGTCTGCAAAGCGAAACCGGAACAGAAAGAAAAGATGTAATAGCAACAGTTTTCAAGGGCGTAACTAACCGAATGATTAACGGTTATTTGTTGCGAGACATTGTAAACAAGATTGATGAAATTCATTTCACCAGCAACGAAGAACTCAACTCACTATCACATTTGTATGAAAGCATTTTAAAAGAAATGCGGGATGCCAGCGGTGATGCAGGTGAATTTTATACGCCTCGTCCTGTTGTGAAATTTATGGTGGAGATGCTTGATCCTAAAATTGGTGAAACTGTTTTAGATCCTGCTTGCGGGACGGGCGGTTTCTTAGTAGAGGCATTTGAACATCTGAAAAAACAAGCCCAAACCGTAGAACATAAAAAGATCTTGCAGGGAAATTCCATTCTTGGGGGCGAAGCCAAACCTCTGCCGTATCTTTTGGTGCAAATGAACTTGCTGTTGCACGGCTTAAACTACCCGAAAATTGACAGCGGTAACAGCCTGCGTTTTTCGTTAAAAGACATTGGAGATAATGAAAGAGTAGATATCATTCTTGCTAATCCGCCTTTTGGTGGCGAAGAACAAAGAGGTATTTTAAAAAATTTTCCTGACGACAAACAAACGGCTGAAACAGCTTTGCTGTTTTTGCAATTGATTATGAGAAAACTGAAACGCAAGAAGCCTGGAAGCAAAGGTGGCAGGGCCGCAGTAGTGGTACCTAACGGAACCTTGTTTGCCGATGGTGTGGCAGCAAGAATAAAAAAACAAATGCTGGACGATTTTAATTTACACGCCATTGTCCGCTTAGGTGAAGGTGTTTTTGCAC
>CAZJYL010000246.1:0-4141 GCA_964550265.1 uncultured Bacteroidaceae bacterium | reverse complement strand
GTTGGCGAAATTAGCTTTTATTTTTGATGATACTAATACCCAAATGATTTACCGCTGATGTTTTGAGTAGAGACTTTAAAAACCACAACATTTTTAATGGCCGGAGAATTGTAGCTGAAATCGTCTCTTCCCGTATAGTGTTTCATTAATTTGTTAAGAATTAAGGCTTTTTCCTTTTCGCATTCAATAAATTCTACCGGACCCCAAACTAATACACTTTTGTATTTCATAAAATGGCTGCAGGCAACATCTGCACTTTGATATCCGAGTTCTTCGCTATTTGAAAAAGCGATACAGATATTTGGATTTGCAGCCAAAATTTTCATTTTTTTCCCTTCTTTACCACTGTGCAGATAAATAAAATCATCGTCAAATCCAAAATTAAAAGGCAGATTATACGGTTTGCCGTCTAAACCTATCATTGCCACATAACAGGTTTTCGAATTTGAAATAATATTCAATAATTCGTCTTTATTTAATACACTTTTGTCTCTCATTTATAAACTTTATTAGAATTTTATTGTCTAAAGGTAAAAATATTTGTAAATTTGCAAACTATCTGTTATTATGAAACACAAAATATTTTTCCTGGTTTTTATTTTTGTCCCAATTTTGAATTGGGCACAAGCGCCCGGGTGCCCTTCGCTTGAAGCCGGACCGGCTCTTGTTTTTAATTCTAGTGACACCACTATATGTGCTCCAAGCAATTTAACATTAACGGCAAATGTTTTTCATGTTGGATTGACAAATACATATACCGTGTCGAGTATTCCTTATGCACCGCCTTATCCGTTTACTTCGGGTACGGCAATTCCTATCAATCAAGATGATTATTTTGGACCTGTTGTTAATTTGCCGTTTAAATTTTGTTTTTTTGGTCAGCCATATGATAAACTCGTAGTTGGTGCCAATGGAATTATAACATTCGATCTTAGTTTTGCCAATCAATACTGCTCATGGTCCTTTTCTAATACATTGCCAAGCACTTCTTTATTCAAAAATGCTATTTTCGGCGCTTACCACGATATACATCCCGGCGTATGCGGAGCATTTCGTTACGGAGTTGTTGGTTCTTATCCATGCCGTTCTTTTATAATGAATTTCGATCATGTGTGTCATTTTTCCTGTACTACTATACAATCTACTTTACAAGTTGTATTGTATGAGGGAACCAACGTTATTGAAGTCCATATTTTGAATAAACCAACCTGTTATAGCTGGAATTCCGGTAATGCTGTAATTGGTATTCAAAATGCTGCGGGAACAGTTGCATATGTTCCACCGGGGCGCAACACCGGTCCATGGACTGCTTCAAATGAAGCATGGCGTTTTACTCCTAATGGTGCGCCTTCTTATACTATTTCGTGGTTTCATGGTGCCAATCTTTTGGGATATAATGCACAACAACCGGTTTATGTTGCTCAAACCGATTCTTTTATTGCAATAGCAACATATGAGTATTGTGACGGTTCACAAGTTATTTATCGTGACACAGTTCATGTTTACGTTAATCCTCAAGATATAAAAATAACAACAACCGATTCTGTTCTTTGTCTTGGTGAATCAACCACATTAAATGTAGCTGGCGGCAATTCTTATACATGGAATACAGGCGCAACCACGCCATCCGTTACTGTTAGCCCTACCACTTCCGGTTATTATTCAGTAACAGGAACTTATATGGGGACATGTATTGCTGTAGATTCAATTTATATTACGGTTAATCAACCACCACCCGTACAAGTTTCTGCAACACCTTCACAAATTTGTATGGGAGACTCTACTCAGCTTAATGCATCAGGGGCAAATTCTTGGACTTGGTCACCTACTGCAGGAAATAATGCTTCTGTAATAGTTTCTCCTACGACAAACACTTCATATTCTGTTACCGGTACTGATGCAAATGGATGTACGAAATCAGCTAATGTAAATGTTGTCGTTAATCCTAACCCAACCATTCAAATGCAGGCTTCGCCGCCTAACGGGTGTGAGGATTTGTTTGTGCAATTTTCTGCCAATATTGATCCACCTGCCGTTTCTTATAACTGGTTGTTTAGCGATGGCACAACCTCGAATCAGCCTACACCGGCAAAAGTATTTACAAATCCCGGTAAATATGATGCTACTTTAAGTGTTGTAACTGCTGACGGGTGTACCAGTTCAAAAACTGACTTAGGTATTGTTGATGTTTATATTAAGCCGGTTTCAAGTTTTATAGCTGATTCAAATTATGTTACCATGGATGACCCTGTGGTTAATTTTACCGATATGAGCACTAATGGGGCAACTTATTATTGGGATTTTAATGATTTTTCAAGTGCCTATAATTACTCTAATGAGGCAAGTCCGTCACATACTTTTTCAGCACCCGGCGATTATATAGTGTGGCAAACAGTTTATTCGGAACATGGATGTAGCGATAAGAGCTATACTGTAATCCATGTACAATTAAATATGTTTTTCTATGTGCCTAATGCATTTTCACCTTATAATGCCGATGGGATTAACGATGTTTTTAAGCCTTCAGGTGTTGGTGTCGGTTTAGATAAAGGCTCATATATAATGAATATTTATGACAGGTGGGGAAAAATTGTTTTTAGCTCCGATGATATAAATAAAGGCTGGGATGGGCGTATTAACGGCCGCAAACAAGTACCCGGTATTTACTCATATAGGATTGAGGTTCAATACGGAGATGGCTTATGGCATGTATTTAATGGCAGAGTAACCGTGTTAGAATAAGATTTGTTTTTCATAATAATAGTAAAAAATGGAGTTGATTTTCAACTCCATTTTTTTATGGCATAAGGTTTGGATTAATAAGTTTAAATTATTAATTAAAACTTAAGGAGGAACAAGCCATGAAAAATTTTATCTCTTTTATTTTTATGATTGTGTTTGGGTCGGCTGTGTTCGCTGCACCTTATTCGGAATTAACCATCACAATTAGCGAAAACGCAAACTTTTTTGTTGTAATTGACGGAAATCAATTTAACAGCTATGCCGGAGCAGTCGTAATTCCTAATCTGATAAATGGCAGACATGGAATGGATATTTTTAAAGAAACAATGACGTTGAATGGTGTTATGACTCAGCGTTTGTATAGTGGAGTAATTGATATTGCCCCGAATAAAAAATTTTATGGCACTATAGATCGTTTTGGAACTTTTATAATTACCGGAACCGAAAATATGGTTCCTGTATATAATAGTGGAGGATATGGATACGGTTATGGCCATGGAAATAATTATTATGGAAATAATGGACATCACTCAGATTATTCACATGGCAACAACTATTATAAGCCTTTTGGTATGCCAAATGAATCTTTTAATATTTTACTTTCTTCCATGAGGCGGGAAGCTTTTGATGAAACCCGCTTGCGAATGGCTATTACTGCAGTTTCAATAAGTGGTGTTACGTCGTATCAGTTGCGCGAACTTATGTTGATGCTTACTTTTGACTCAAATAGGCTGAAATTGGCAAAAACAGCATATGCATTTGTAGCTGATAAAGGAAATATTTTTATAATTAATGATGCATTTGTTTTTAATTCTAACGCTACAGAATTCTATAAATATATAGGTATGTGGTAAAAAAATACTTTAATAAAAAAAGCCGGAATTTCCGGCTTTTTTTGTGGCATCGACTGGAATTGAACCAGTGACACACGGATTTTCAGTCCGCTGCTCTACCTACTGAGCTACGACGCCTCCTTGTTTTAGGAGTGCAAATATATAATGATATTTTTATATGGCAAAATTTTTTTAATGTACCTTTACATCGTGAAAATAAATTTGACTATTGATATTGGTAATACCTGCTGTAAATATGCCGTTTTTTCAGGCGAAAAAATTTTACAGTCGGGAACAGATATATATTCATTAAATTATATAAAAGGTATAATAGACCAATATCCCTTATCCCGTAAAATATTTTCAAGTGTCATTAATCTTCCGGAAGAAGACGCTGACTTTTTTACAAAAAACGATATTTTGCCAATTCGTAATTGCATAAATTCTCCGGTTAAATCAAAATATAAAAGCCCTGAAAGCTTGGGAGAGGACAGATGGGCTGCAGTATGCGGAGGTGCGTTTATGTCGGGAAATTCATTTCCGTTTTTGGTCATTCAGGTTGGAAC
>CAZJYL010000245.1:0-4157 GCA_964550265.1 uncultured Bacteroidaceae bacterium | reverse complement strand
CAATGATATAAAGCCGAATAGAATATTATATTATCTTCATTGCTGCCGGCGGTATATTCAATTCTGCCCAGTTCCTTATTCCACACCTCTGTTGTTTGCAGCAATACCTTTTTAAAATCCCAATGCGGAATTTCAAAATCGAGGTTTTTGCGAGCATCCTCAATTCCTGTAGCCGACATTCCGACTTTCAGCAAAATTGTTGAAGTGGTATCGGGCAAAAACAGTACTGCTTTAAGATTTGTGCCAATAGCAGTTTTGGAATCCTGCTGCAATGCATCATCTAAATAAATAAACTTGTGTTTTATCGGCCGGGAAAGTTTTATTACAAAATAAAACTTCTGGTTTGTCGCCCATGCCTTGCTGTACCGTATGCCGCTAATAGTGCTGTCGTTTTCAAATGTAATTTTGGAATATGTTACTTCATCGCGATACTGCAAATCAATCATTATTTTGTTTTTGCCGCTACGGTTAAATACATATTTGTGCATGCCGCAGCGTGCAGTAGTAGTCAATGCAACATTAATGTCATTGTCGTCAAGCAACACTTCGTAATATCCCGGCGAAGCATCTTCATATTTATGAGAAAATTTGCTCGATGTTTTAACTTTTTCAAGTGATTTATATGCAACATTAATATTGTCGGAATAAGGCATTATAAGCAAATCGCTGTAATCAGATACGCCTGTGCCGCTTAAATGGGTATGCGAAAAGCCTAAAATAACGGAATCGCTATAATGATAGCCCGAACATCCATCCCATCCATCTTTTCTGGTATCAGGGCTCAGTTGCATCATTCCGTAAGGATATTGCGCTCCGGGATAAGTATGTCCGTGGCCTCCCGTTCCAATAAATGGGTTAACGAATTTTGAGTAATCGTTTTGAGAAAAAACGCTTATAGTTATCAAAAGAAACAATATCGAACTAAAAATTCTCATTTTATGATTTTTAAATAAACCAAACAACAAACTAATTATAACAAAAACATGATTTTTACTCTGCTTTTTGAACAAGCGAAGCCGCACCAAGTATGGCTGCATCATTGTCGGGCAACGCAGACCATTTAAGTTGTATCTTGTTTTTATAAATCTGCAGCAAGAACTCTTCAAAATACTTTTTTAAAGGCTGCATGAGTAAATCGCCGGCTTTGGCAACACCTCCGAAAATATAAATACTGGACGGGCTTGTATGCGCCACGGCATCTGCCAGTTTAATGGCTAAATACCATGCCGTTTTTTCAAAAACCGCAACAGCCAGCTTATCACCCTTTAACGATGCTTCGGCAATATCTTTTGAAGTTATCTTATCCTGCGGAATATCATTGAGTAATGAGTATTTGTTTTCGTCAAGCATTTCAATACATGTCCTCACAATACCCGAAGCCGAAGTATAAGTTTCGAGACAACCCTTGCGCCCACATCCGCATTGTCTTCCTTCGGGATCAACAATGGTATGACCTATTTCTCCGGCAAATCCGTCGTGTCCGTAAACAAGTTCTCCGTTTGTAATTATACCGCTACCTACACCCGTGCCCAAGGTAATCATAATAAAGTCATTTTCGCCTTTAGCAGCCCCATAAACCCTTTCGCCCCAGGCAGCAGCATTGGCATCGTTTGTTAAAACTATGTCAATGTCAGGAAAATGTTTCTTCATTAATTCCGTAACAGGTATAATGCCTTTCCATGGCAAATTTGGAGCAAATTCTATGGTTCCGTTGTAAAAATTTCCATTCGGAGCTCCAATTCCTATTCCTGTTAATTTATGGCCAGTCTCGTTTATCATGCTTTGAACCATGGCAGACAAAGAATCTATATACAGATTGGCCGTGTCATAACCAAGGGTAGGCATATTTTTTTTAAATACAATTTTTCCTTCAGCGGTAACAAGTCCGGCGGTAGTATTAGTACCACCTATATCAATTCCGCAAACAACCTTTGTTTCCATCATAATGAGCGAGGTTTATATCCTTTGAATCCGTAATACGACAAATAAGCATACGGAATAATTAAAATTAAAAACGACATCTGAAGTCCGATATTATCGGCAACAAGTCCTAAAATTGGTGGCATCAGTGCACCGCCTAAAATTGCCATTACAAGCAAAGATGAGCCCTGGCTGGTGTGTTCTCCAAGTTTATCAATGGCCAATGTAAAAATATTGGACCACATTATTGAATTAAACAATCCAATTCCTATTATAGACCATAATGCAAGTTCGCCAGTACTGAAAACAGTCAACAGCAGCAACAATATTACAAAAATGCCAAAAATGCCAAGTGTCCTGGCGGGCTTTGAACGTCCCAAAACAAAAGCGCCAAAATTCACAACCATTAATACAGGGAACCAAAGTACACGCTGAATATCTAATCCGCTTTCAATATATCCGGCCGAATAAATAACCAAAAATCCAAGAATCCCTGCAACGGCCATTAATAAATATTTTTTTACTTTACTTGAAATGTTGTTTAATGAAATAGCCCCTATAAAGCGACCAATCATTGCCCCGCCCCAATAAAAAGCCAGGAATAATTTTGCTTCCATTTCGGCATAGCCCATCAAATCATTTAAGAAATTTATAATAGTGCTGCCAATGGCTACTTCGCTGCCAACATAAAAGAAAATTGCGATAATGCCTAAAACCAAATGTCTGTATTTAAGAGCACTACCACCATCTTTCCCACTGCTACCTGCATCAATTCGCGGTAAATGCGAAAAAGCGAACACAAGAGCCATCAAAATAAATACTCCTGCAAAAATTAAATATGGCAACTGAACACTGGCAGCCGAAACCGTGGTACCGCCTTCAGTAAGAACATGTTCTCCGCTATTGGTTAATAACGGAGTTCCCCATCCTGCAAAAAAGTGAAAAACCAGATACCCGCCAATAATTGGCGCAATGGTTGTTCCGAACGAATTAAAGCCCTGCGACAAATTCAACCGGCTCGAAGCTGTTTCGGGGCTGCCAAGTATTGCAACATAAGGATTTGCCGCAATTTGTAATATCGTAAATCCTAAACCTAATACGAACAATGCTGTAAGAAAAAATCCATATAAATGCATCTCTGCAGCAGGATAGAATAATAAACATCCAACTGCCGACAGCAATAATCCCATAACTATTCCTTTGCGATATCCTATTTTATTAATCGGGTCTCCAAAAGCCGACGAAATGATAAAATACAATAATGAACCAATAAAATAAGCTCCAAAAAAAGCTAACTGCACAAGCATTGCCTGAGCATAATTCAATTCAAAAACTTTTTTAAGATAGGGAATTAAAATATCATTCATGCATGTAATAAATCCCCATAAAAAAAACAAGATTGTTACAAGCGAAAAAATCATTTTTTGCTTAGATGCGGATATGTCGGACATATTTTAAAAATTTATTGGCAAAAATAGAATATATATTATTAAACAGCTTTTGTTTTATTGCAATGTAAAAATAAATTTGATAAATGGTGCCTGTTTTGACAAAAGGGTATTTTGCTTTAAATTATTCTGACGCAATATTACAAGATGTTACGCCAAAATATATTAAAATCTTGGCTGAGCAAAACTCAAATAATTCCGATTGTTTCAAAACAATGCTCTTTAAAAACAAATTGAATTGTTTTATTTGATTTTCCACAATTGAAAATCTTTCATTTTATAAATTGAAACATAGGTGTTTCTATACCCATCTGTTTTGGAAAATTCGAAATTTAACTCAGTAGCCAGCAAAGGAACTTTGTGTTCGTCAATGCATTTATAAAACTGAGTTCCATAATTTTTCAGGGCCGAAAGAAAATACAGACCTATATCGTAGCCTGCAAAAGCAAAACGGTCGGGGTCAACTTTATATTGTTTTTGAAAACGTTTGGCAAAATTTCTCACTTTTGCACTTTCGTAATCAATAAAAGAACTGCTGTAAAAATGAGTGTTTTGAAATTCCAGAAATTCCAAGTCAATAACATCGTAATTTAGCCAAGTAGGAAGTCCATAAAGAGAAATTACAAATTTTTCTTTGTAATCATTCAACGACCTCACTATATTTTCGACATAAAGTTCACCGCTGGCAAACATTACAAGAATATTCTCACGCTTTCCGCCAACAAATTTACCTGTGGCGCCTTTCAATCCCATCTCAAGCGCCATCTGGCGGATGTTGTTGCCATAGTC
>CAZJYL010000244.1:0-4189 GCA_964550265.1 uncultured Bacteroidaceae bacterium | reverse complement strand
GTTAAGCACTAAGAAACTGGCTGAGATAAATGCCGTAAGGGAAAAACTTGATGATACAGAACTCGAAATATCTAACCTGTCATATTTCATTGATAAATCCATTGAACAATCCCAGAACATTCATAAACACTGGCAGTTGGGAAATATCGAAATAAGGAAGCAGATTCAAAGAACTGTCTTTCCTGAGGGAATTGTCGTGGATACTACCAGCAGGACATATCTAACCAAGAAAGTGAATTCATTGTTTCTCGCAAAGTCCCAATTCATGAAGACTTCAGGAGATAGAAAAGAAAAACTCCCCATCAAAAATGATGAGGAGTCTCCTCTTGTAGCGGAGGGAGGATTCGAACCCCCGACCTTTGGGTTATGAGCCCAACGAGCTACCACTGCTCCACCCCGCAATATGGGTGCAAATTTACAACTTATAGCGCAAATACCAAAATATAATTGTTTTTTTTGGCTGGAAGTCGGAAGACCGAAGTCCGGAGACCGAAGTCCGGAGACCGGAGACCGAAGTTGCTCCCTGCACCCAGCACCATGCACCCAGCACCATGCAACATGCACCCTCTTTCTTCCGACTTCGGACTTCCGACTTCGGACTTTCTTAATAATTTAGTAATTTTGCCTAAAACTACACCCATGCCCCGAGTATTTAAAGCAATCGAAATAGAGAAAGAGGAAAAAGAGATAAAACGTGATTATCTCGACCGTCATATGCCCCATGTGATATGCCCCGATGAAGTGAAAAGAGGTGAGAAGTTCGCTGTCAAGGTGAAACTTGGCGATGAATATCCTCACCCCGATGATCATGATCATTACATCAGCTTAATCCAGCTGTGGAACAGGGAGACACTGCTGGCAGAAGCCAGATATACTGCAGGTGTTTATGGTACTCTTCCCTCACATGTTGAGATCGATTTTTATATCGTGGCTCCTGATGTATCAATGAACCTGTCGGCAATGTCCGTCTGTACAAAACACGGCTTATGGCAAAGTGAGGATAGAGCTGTCAAAGTGATCTGAATTTATATTCCGATCCTGGTTTTATGAAAGGCGAAGAAACCTTCTTCCTTTTGCCTTCAGCCTTTAGTCTTTTTTATTATCTTTGCAGGCCGATTATTTTATTGAAATGGCAAAGAACGACAAGAAAAAAAGAAACTGGCGCGATAAATACCGGTTCTCAATAGTCAATGACACTACTTTTGAAGAGGTATGGAGGGTGAGACTTACGCAATATAATGCCTTCCTGCTTATATCAGCCCTTGTGTTGTTTCTAATAGGAGCCACAGTATCCCTTATTGCATTTACAAACCTCAGGGAATTCATTCCCGGTTATCCGGATGTAACAATGCGTCGTAATATTCTTATGAGTGCCATCCGGCTTGATTCTCTTGAAAATGAGCTTGAGCTTAGAGATAAATATTTTGCAAATATGAATGCAATTATCTCGGGAAGGGAACCAGAAGATTTTTACTCTGTTCAGGACACTACCGGCAATTACAAATCGATAGTTTTCAAAAATAATCCCGAAGATTCAGCTTTAAGGGCAAAAGTTGAAAATGAAGAAAAATACAATCTTACTCTTGATCTCTATTCCCTTGAATCTGTTGTGAGTCTTGCCGGGCTTCATTTTTTCCCGCCTGTAAAAGGGATAATTTCAGGTAGATTTGATGAGCGGACCAGACACTTCGGAACTGACATAGTAGCTAAACCTAAATCCACAGTCTCAGCTGTGCTGGACGGTTCTGTAATTTTCACCGGCTGGACAATGGAAACAGGTTTTGTGATCCAGATCCAGCATCCGAATAACATAGTTTCAATTTATAAGCATAACGCAAGCCTTCTTAAAGAAACTGGCGACCTTGTAAAGGCCGGAGAACCGATTTCAATAATCGGCGATTCGGGAGAATTATATACTTCCGGGCCTCATCTCCATTTTGAAATATGGTATAAAGGCAGCCCACTCGACCCTGAAAAGCATATTTTATTCTAATATTTTAATTACCTGCATGGCCGAGAGAATAGCACTATTAGGATCCACAGGTTCTATAGGAACACAAACCCTCGATGTCATTTCAAGATATCCTAAAGAGTTCAAAGTAGATATTCTTACAGCGGCTACCAATGTAAAACTGCTGACGGAACAGGCAAGGAAATTTCGCCCCGGTTCAGTCATAATAAGTGATAAAAACAATTATAAACAACTTTGTGATAATCTTTCGGGTACAGGAATCAAAGTATTTGCCGGCCAGGATGCAATGGAAGAGATTATCAGCCTTTCTTCCGTAGATGTCGTGCTTGCTGCAATAGTTGGTTATTCGGGTCTTCGTCCTACTGTTGCTGCAATTAAGGCTGGGAAAAAAATAGCTCTGGCAAACAAAGAAACACTTGTCGTTGCGGGAGAGATAATAAGTCGGCTTGCATCTTCGTCTGGTGCGCAAATAATACCGGTTGATTCTGAACATTCAGCAATTTTTCAATGTCTTGCAGGAGAAAATCACGGATCTATTGAGAAAATAACACTTACCGCATCGGGAGGGCCATTTCTTAATCTCCCGGCTGAAAAATTAAAAGACGTCAGACCAGGTGATGCATTACAGCATCCAAACTGGAATATGGGTGATAAGGTTACTATTGATTCAGCTTCAATGATGAATAAGGGGCTTGAAGTGATTGAGGCAAAATGGCTTTTTGATCTTGAGCCCGAGCAGATTGAGGTGGTAATTCATCCACAGTCAATAATACATTCCTTTGTTCATTTCAGGGATGGATCCGTGAAAGCTCAGCTCGGATTGCCCGATATGCGGCTGCCAATACTTTATGCTCTCGGATTTCCGCGAAGACTTCCGTCTGAATTGCCGCGGCTTGACTTCAAAGATCATTTTACATTTACGTTCCAGAAACCGGATCCTGTCAAATTCCCTAATCTTTCACTGGCTTACAGTGCATTATCGAAAGGCGGCAATAAACCATGCATCTTAAATGCTGCCAACGAAATAGCTGTAAGAGCTTTTCTTTCAGGCCGGATAAGATTCACCGATATGCCGGATGTCGTCGAACACACTATTGAAAATAATGCATATATTGCCTCGCCTGATCTGGCTTCACTTGAAATGACTGACAAAGAGGCAAGAGAAACAGCAGATAACTTTGTTAAGAAAATCCAAAATTGTAGATGACGATATTAATAAAAATACTTCAATTACTCCTGAGTCTTTCAATTCTTGTTATTGTACACGAATTAGGCCATTTCGTTATGGCAAAGTGTTTTAAGACAAGGGTCGAAAAATTCTATCTCTTCTTCGATCCATGGTTCTCTCTCTTCAGCTTCAAAAAGGGAGAAACTGAATATGGCATCGGCTGGTTACCTCTCGGAGGATATGTAAAGATATCCGGAATGATAGATGAGTCCCTTGATAAAGAACAACTTAAACAGCCACCTAAGCCTTACGAATTCCGATCCAAAAAAGCCTGGCAGAGACTTCTGATAATGACAGGCGGAGTTATCTTCAATTTTATTCTGGCTCTGATTATTTACGTACTTGTGCTTTATGCATGGGGGGAAACATATCTCCCGACAGCAAATGTTAAATATGGTATTGAAACAGATTCAACCGGACATGCAATAGGTCTTAAAAACGGAGATAAAATAGTCTCAGTTGATAATCAGCATGTTGAGAATTTCATGCAGATTATACCCGATATATTACTCAACGATAGAAAAAGCATACAGGTAGAAAGAAGCGGAGAGAAAATTAACATTCCAATACCGCCTGAGTATATTCCTAAGTTACTGAAAGGGAAAGGATATATAGATGTAAGAACGCCTTTTAGTCCTTTTGTGATCTCAAAATTCGCAAAAGAGTCACCTGCAAGAACAGCCGGTGTGCTGGAAGGAGATGAGCTGACAGGAATTGCTGACAGTACTTTCGAATATTATGATGAGTTTCAGAATTATCTTTTACAAAACAGGAACAAAACTGTAATTCTGAATATTTTAAGGCAAAATGAGAAGCTGGACATACCTGTTGTAGTATCTGGAGCAGGTATGCTGGGGGTTGTCAGTAACCGGTCATACAGCCAGTTTTTTGAACTTAAAACTGTAAAATACGGTCTGTTGCAATCAGTGCCGGCTGGAATTTCGAAAGGCTTTAAAACTATGGGAGACTACCTTAAACAGTTCAAACTG
>CAZJYL010000243.1:0-4197 GCA_964550265.1 uncultured Bacteroidaceae bacterium | reverse complement strand
TAATAATACAGTTTTTTATCCCTCGCTAATCAGTATTCAAAGCGGACTTACCATAACAAAAGCCTCATCAAGTCATTTTACATTAACTGCAATGAGCTATGTTTCGCTCCTGGTTCCCTTTGTTTTGGCTTATATTATTATTGCATGGCGTTCACTCAACAAAAAAATGATTGACGCCGATGAAATAAATGATGATTCACACAAATATTAAACCCTTTCCCTATGTATATTATATCAATATTATGGTTAATTAGTTTACCCTTTTTAATTTTTGTATCATACCAAACTATTCGTCTTCTGTTAAAAAAGTATGGCGAAAAACTTGAAAAATAAAAGCAATTAGTTATAAATAATGATAATCCATTAAAAGCTTTTTTAACTGGCTTAGTTATTTTTTTGTTAAAAATTTGCATTTTTGATATTTGTATGATATCTTTGTGATATCAAATTATTATCAAATGGAAAAAAATATTAAATCATCGAAAGGCTACCTGGCACTAATAATTAGTTTATTAATGCTTACCTCGCCATTATTCATCATTGCAAGCCCTTACAGCTTTATTCTGATTATTACAACAATAATCTTATCATTTTTGTCAATTTTCGGATTTATTGGGCTGTTTGTGGTAAATCCTAACGAAAGTATGGTTCTGGTTTTATTTGGTAAATATGTAGGTACTGTGCGGGTAAATGGGTTCTTTTGGGTAAATCCGTTTTATGCCAAAAAGAAAATATCGTTACGTGCACGAAACATGGAAAGCGAATCATTAAAGGTAAACGACAAAATGGGTAATCCCATCATTATAAGTGTAGTTATGGTTTGGCGCATAAAAGACACTTATAAGGCGGCTTTTGAAGTTGACAATTATGAAGTATTTGTTAAAACCCAAACCGAAGCAGCCGTACGTAAACTGGCCCATACCTATTCGTATGATACCTTTGATGAGAATCAGGAAGAAATATCGCTGCGAAGTGGCGGTGATGAAATTAATGCGGAATTAGAGCGCGAAATTGCCGAACGTCTGTCTATTGCCGGAGTAGAGGTATTGGAATCAAGATTGTCAAATCTTTCTTACGCACCCGAAATAGCGGGAGCAATGCTTCAGAGACAACAAGCTACTGCAATAATTGCAGCACGTACCCGTATTGTTGAAGGCGCTGTTGGCATGGTTGACATGGCTTTAGAACAATTAAGCAAAAAAGGTATTGTGGAACTTGACGAAGAACGAAAAGCAGCTATGGTCGGAAATTTAATGGTTGTTCTAACGTCAGAACGGGCAGCTACTCCAATAGTTAATGCAGGAACATTATATTAACCAAATTTGTAATGAAAACGTTCAACGAAATACAGCACACGCAAAAGCCATTATTTATTGCCCTCCCCATTTTGATGTGGGCAGCTTTTACGATATATTCAATTATTGAATTGTACAATTATATCTATCATGGCATTCCTTTAGGAAATAATGATTCTGATTTACCTATTGGATTTTTCATTATAGTAATGATTTCCATGAACTTGGCTTTTGGTTTTTTACTTTTTATAATCGTTAAAATGCGTCTGATAATTAATATAAACGAGGTCAGTATTTATTTTGAAATGCCGCCATTTAAAAAGCCAACTGAATATAAATTTGATGAAATTGAATATCTCTATGTAAGAAAATATTATCCGGTTTATCAATACGGGGGCTGGGGCTGGCGCGGAATAAAAAACAAAGCATATAATATTTCCGGACGCTGGGGAATACAAATAGTATTAAAAAACAAGAAGCAGATTTTACTTGGAATTAAAAAACATGAAGAAGCTGCGCAATATTTAGAGTCAATCGGATTTAATAAAAAACCATAATTATGGCTAAAAAAGCATTTGTTCTCCGCATTGATGAAGAATTAATGAAGTCGATTGAAAAATGGGCTGCCGATGAATTTCGTTCGGCAAACGGGCAAATAGAATGGATTTTGAATCAAGCCTTAGTTAAAGCTGGGAGAGCGCCAAAGCAAAACAAAAACAACAAAGACAAAAATGAAAGTAAGTAATATTCTATTTGTAAAGAAGCATTTGAATAATAAAAAAAATCACCTTGTCAATGATTAATAAATAAGATTATCATAAAAAAAGCTGCCTTACAGGCAGCTTTTTAATTTTATGCTAACTTATATTCTTCCGGGATATACTTTTAAAGCAGCCTCCAATATTTCCATACTGCGTTTCATGTCATCAACATTCAGCACATAGCTTATCCTAACCTCGTTTTTCCCCATTCCCGGAGTTGAATAAAATCCCGTGGCAGGAGCAAGCATAACTGTTTCGTTGTTTGTACTAAAATCTTCGAGCAGCCACTGACAGAATTTATCGCTATCATCAATTGGTAATCGGGCAACAACATAAAAAGCACCTTTAGGATTTGGACAAAAAGCACCTTCCATTTTATTTATAGCCTCAACAACTACATTCCGACGTGCAAGATATTCATCTTTAACCTCGACAAAATATGATTTTGGAGTATCGATTGCTGCTTCGGAAGCTACCTGGCCAAAAGTTGGCGGGCTTAAGCGAGCTTGAGCGAATTTCATTGCAGCCGACATAACTTGTTTGTTTTTCGAAATCATGGCACCTATGCGAAAACCACAAGCACTATAACGTTTTGATACGGAATCTACCAAAATGCAGTTATCCTCAAGACCTTCTAATTCCATTACCGAGAAATGACGGACATTGCCATAAATAAATTCACGATAAACTTCATCAGCCAACAAATATAAGTCGTGTTTTTTGGCAAGTTTGCCAAGTGTTTCAACTTCTTCTTTGGAATAAAGATATCCGGTAGGATTATTTGGATTACATACAAGAATGGCTTTTGTTTTGGGAGTAATTACCTTTTCGAAATCTTCAATTGCTGGTAACGCGAATCCTGTATCAATTTTTGATGGTATTGGAACGTTTTTCACTCCACAATTAACTGAAAATCCGTTATAGTTGGCATAAAACGGTTCCGGTACAATCAATTCGTCTTCCGGATCCATTATTGTGCTCAGTGCTATAAGTATAGCTTCCGATCCGCCCGATGTAACAATTATATCATCGGTTGTAATATGAATATTGTTATCGGCATAATAAGTAACCAATTTTTGACGATATGATAATATACCGGCCGAATGGCTATATTCAACCACCTTTTGGCTGAAATTACGAATGGCATTTATTGCAACATCAGGCGTTGCAATATCGGGCTGCCCGATATTAAGATGATAAACTTTAATTCCGCGTTTTTTGGCAGCATCAGAAAAAGGAACCAGCTTGCGAATAGGCGAAGCAGGCATGTCTTGAGCTTTTTTGGAAATTCCTGGCATAGCTATATGTTTTTAATTAAAAAAAATCCCGTCATTATTTGACGGGACAAAGATTCAAAAAATTTTTGACAATAGCCAAACAAATGACATTAAATTACTTTTCCTTTAATAACAATAACCACAGGCGAATTTTCGGCATTGGAAAGTATATTTACCTGCTTGCTGAAATCGCCTTCCTTCTCGGCATCGAATGTTATTTTAATACTTTTTTTCTGACCCGGCATAATTGGTTCTTTTGGATATGACGGAACTGTGCATCCGCAACTGGAACGAGGTTCGGAAAGAAGTAATGGCTGCTTGCCGGTATTCGTGAAAACAAAGTCATAAGAAACCGGAGTCCCTTTTTTTACTGCTCCAAAATCGTGAGTTAATTTCTCAAAAGAAATAACCGGGCCTGATGCAACATTCTGGGCGTTTAAATAAGCCGCGGAAAACAAAACAAAAAATAAAAATATCATATTCTTTTTCATGACAGAAAAATTTTATTGAGCGAAGGGGCTTCCATTATTATCATAATTCTGAAATGGCATAATTTCATCCGGTTTTTTCTTGATATTACCAGTGATTTTAAGATACATTGTGCCATTACTTGCATTCGATTCTACTGTAATCTGCTTATTTATGGGCCCAATTCTGTTTGAATCGTATTTAACTTTTATTGATGCCGATTTTTTTGGCAGAATTGGCTCATGTGGCCAGGTTGGTACAGTGCAGCCGCAAGTGGAGCGAACGTTTGAAAGAATTAAGGGCTCATTACCAGTGTTTGTGAATTTGAATTCAACCTCGGCAACATCACCGGCTACAAGTTCTCCAAAATCATGCACCAATTTGTCGAATTTAATA
>CAZJYL010000242.1:0-4200 GCA_964550265.1 uncultured Bacteroidaceae bacterium | reverse complement strand
GCCTTAGTGGGTTAAATGATTTAATATGATATTAATTATATCAGCTCAATATTTTTTTGATTCTTTTTGCTCTGAAATTACTAATTTTGATTAATCTAATATTATGAAATATGAAAGTAAATTATAAACTAAATGCGGAAGACTATCTTAAATTCCAATTATATACAGCTTCGCGTTCAAAACAAATGAAAGCTAAACGCATGGTGGCGCGTATTATTTGGCCAATCGTGTTTCTCGCCATAGGGATTTATTTTGCGGTTGAAAAAGTTTGGGCAGGTGCTTTTATTTTAGCAGCATTTGCAATATTGTGGTTTTTTGTTTACCCAATATACACACGCATATTTATCAAAAAACAGTTTTTAAAAGAGATAAAAGAAAAATATGCCGAAAACCTTGACAAGCAATTAGGAATAGAAATATTGGTCAATGATTTGCAATTAACAGCACCACAAGGTCAGCGGACAATAAAATTTACCTCCATAAGCGAAATTAATGATTTAGGCTCGCATTATTTAATTATTTTTGATATTGGCACAGTAGCAATATTACCAATTGGACGCGAGGTAGGTCGTAACGTGTGGGATGACTTCATAAAACAACTTGCGTTAAAATCAGGCAAGTCGGTTTATGATAAAAAAGACTGGAAATGGATTTAAAACTGTTTAACTGCTTGTTTATATTTTAATATAAGCAATTAAGGCAAAGATATACGTTCAACATTTAATGTGGCGTTAAACAGCAATTATCAGGTAGTAATTCTTTTTCCCTTTTTGAATTAATATATATTTGTTGTTCAATAATAACGAAGGATTAATAACAAATTCTTCCGAAATCTTTTCTTTATTAATGGCAACTCCGTTATCTTTAATCATTCTTCGTGCTTCGCCACGCGAAGAAAATATGCCCGTTGCATCAGAAAGAAATTCTATAGCAGGGAATCCGTTTTTAATTACCGAGGATTCAATTTCAATTTGTGGCACACCTTCGAATACTGACAAAAATAAAGATTCAGGCAATTTTGCAAGAGTTTCTGTTGTGCCTTTGCCGAAAAGAATTTCACTTGCATCAACCGCAGATTGATAATCTTGTTCAGAATGTATAAATATGGTAAGTTCTTTTGCCAGTCTTTTTTGCAATAATCTTAAATGTGGCTCTTTTTGATGTGACTCAATCAATGACTCAACTTCTTCTTTGCCAAGCAATGTAAAAATTTTTATATATTTTTCTGCATCTGCATCGGAAGTATTCAGCCAGAACTGATAAAATGCATACGGAGAAGTTTTATTTGAATCAAGCCAGACATTACCTTTTTCCGTTTTGCCAAATTTGCCACCATCCGATTTTGTGATTAAAGGGCAAGTTAATGCATAAGCATTGCCACCTGTTTTACGCCTGATTAATTCTGTCCCGGTTGTAATATTACCCCACTGATCGCTACCACCCATCTGCAATTTGCAGTTATAATTCTGATATAACCACAAAAAGTCATAACCCTGAACCAGTTGATACGAGAATTCAGTAAAAGACATGCCTTCGCCTGCTTCACCGCTTAAACGCTTTTTTACACTATCTTTTGCCATCATATAATTAACCGTAATATGCTTGCCTATATCACGAATAAATGACAAAAAACTGTGTTCTTTCATCCAGTCATAATTATTAACCATTACAGCGGCATTATTGCAAGATTCTGAGAAATCAAGAAACCGCATTAATTGTGCTTTTAATTTTTCCTGATTCGACCTTAAAGTCTGTTCATCAAGTAAATTACGCTCTTCACTTTTCCCTGACGGATCACCTATCATCCCCGTTGCACCACCCACCAATACTATTGGCTTATGTCCGCAAATTTGAAAATGTTTTAGCATCATTACCGAGACCAAATGACCTATATGCAAAGAATCAGCCGTAGGGTCAATTCCTACATAAGCCAAGCCCATCCCCTCTCTTAAATATTCGTCAACACCCGGCATCATATCATGAATCATGCCTCGCCACGATAGTTCCTCGATAAAGTTTTTCATGCCAATAAAATTTTTGCAAAAATAATGTTTAAAATATTATTGGTTTATAATGCTTATTTAATTTTATCAAAATGAAAATTAAATTACCTGTTTTTGTTAATTTTATATTAAATTTTATTATTTTAGCTTCAAATTTAAAATGGCATGATTTATGCAATCGCAGATTTTTTTAACAAAAAATTAAACAAAAACTGAAACTGTTATGAAAAAAACATTATTTATTCTATCAATTTTCCTTTTTGGTAGTATTATTGGTGCAAATGCATCCCAAGTAAACGACTTTGCTGTTAAAGCATTAAAGGGGGGAGCTTCAATTAATGTTAAACTTGATGATGTGCCGGATGGCACGGCAACGCTTTATGTTTCGCCAAAAGGCAACAACAGAAACAGCGGAAGCAAAGACGCGCCGTTTAAGGATTTGCAAAAAGCAATAGATGAAGCACCCGAAGGAGCTTTGATCTGTGTAGCAGAAGGCAACTATTTAGGAAAACTTGATGCAGGTTACGTTTCAATAAAAAAATATGTAATGCTTGTTGGCGGATACTCCGAGGATTTTTCGGAACGCAATCCGCTAAAATATATAACAAGCATTCAGCCTGGTCCTGAAGCTGCAGCAACAAACAGCAATTATGGGTTATTAGATATTTATGTAAAGGGTAAACGTGATGGCAAAGTGTTGATAGATGGGTTTTTGCTTGACAAGGGACAAATGAACAGATATGTGTCTTTAAGCGCCACAGGGAAGTTTCAAGCTCCCAAAGGCTTGGAAACAGGATTGTTAAATCCACCTGCCATGAATATTTCCCAACCAAGTATGCGAGGAGATAAAACCGTTTCAAACCAGCTTATTCATGGTGATGTAGAAGGTAATGTTATAATACGCAATTGTATGCTGGTAAATGGAGCTCATTTTGGAATTCAGATGGGAAACATTGGTGGAAAATGGGAGATTTATAATAATGTATTTGTTTCTAATAGAATGGCAGCATGCGAAATAAGAAGCATGAACCAAAAGCCCGGCGAGGCAATTGTTGATTTTCATCATAATACAGTACTTTTTACATGGAGAAGAGACTGGGTTGCAGCAGATAAAGATATGGGATATGGATTTAGATACATGACAGGAATAAATGCAAATGTTTATAATAATATTTTTGGATGTAATGACTTTGCTGCTCTTGACAGAACATATATTGATGCAGATAAAACAAAAGAAGCCCAAAGAAAAACATCGGCGTACAATAATTTATTTTTTAGCAATATCGAAGCTGATATTACATTGCCATCAGGCGGCGGAAAATTTTTAAGGATTTTTGCCAAGCAGTTCGAAGATGTTGATCAATTAGCAATAGCCGATAATAACAGAGAAATGAACGAAAATGAAATTAAGAAAATGAGTAAAGTTATCGATCAGGCTTATTTAAAAGCATTTTTAAGCATTGAAAATTCTTCGTCATTAACTCATAACCCAAACTCTTCGGAAAACCTTTTCCGTTCTGCTATGGGAATGAATCAAAGAGGAACAGAAAGCAATTTTGTATCAATGTATGGCAATGCTTATCCTTATAAAAAAGCAGTAGAACTTTTTGGAGCTATTGATGGAGTTGGAGCACAAGCAATTAAATAATTCCAAAACTATCTTTAAGTATTTCACCGTAAAAGTTATTCGGCTTCTAAATAAATAGAAGCCGATTTTTTTATTGTTTTAAAAATATAAATAAAAAAAAGACTATCTCGTAAATGAAATAGTCTTTTAAAAAATCAAATTATAGAATTATTGCTTAATGACTTTGAAAGTATTTACATCCTTTTCAAATGTCAGCTGAAGCATATAAACTCCGTTTGGCAAATTGCTTAAATTAAGACGTGTATTATCATTGGCATTTTGCTCAAAAACGATTCTGCCGTTTATGTCAAGCAATTTTGCATTATATTTACCAACTGCATTAACATTAATAAAATCACAGCTTGGATTCGGATAGACGAAAACATTGTCTTTAATTTCATTTATAGAAGTTGGTGTATGCAGCACAATATTTAAAACCTGATTTGCACCTTCAACAACGGTTATGTTGCCGGTTGAATCAGCATATCCTGTTTTTGATACAGAAAAATTATAATTACCCTGACTTCGTCAATGCGACACCCATTTAAGAGGGACTCCAAAAATCAGCTT
>CAZJYL010000241.1:0-4211 GCA_964550265.1 uncultured Bacteroidaceae bacterium | reverse complement strand
ATGAATGGGTAACCTCCGAACGGTGGATTCATGAAGAGGCCGACGCGAACGGGCGTCTTTACGACGAGAATGGGAGGGAATACTGATGATCGAACCGAGACACTACACCTGCGGTTCCGTATACGCTTCAGTTCATGGAGAATGGGGGGGCGAGACGTACCAATTCGACGGGTTGCAGGAAGCGGCCGACGAAGCCTACCAAGCCTACATGGAGAACGCATTCCCGAATGTGCGTGTTTGGTGGACTGAATACGGCAACTCGACAGAGGCCTTCGCTCCGACCGTCCCAGGCACTGATGAGCCAGACTGGGACGCGGACGCGGACCTCCTGGACACCTGGCTCCACGAATCGGACCGCTGGGCGAACGAAGGCGGCCTGGCCGCCGTCATCGACGAATGGAATCGGCAGCACCCCCCCACCGAGGGCAGGGATGCCTAGTGGCCCACAAGGTCAAGATACACGGCGTTTGGGTCACCGTCAAAGACGGACCCCGCCGCCCAGCCCGACGCCCGCTCCGCCGCGTGAACTGGGTGAAGGCAGCTATCCGAGGGGACACCCGGAAGCTAACACGCCGGCCCAGTTAGTTGACGTTCCAGGCGTCCGTAGCTATACTACGTAGCTAGCGGGGACCTGTAGGGGGTCCCCCATATCGAGAGGGAGGCGTTCCGAATGTGTGAGGCTTACAACGGCTGGGAGAATTACCCGACCTGGTGTGTTCACCTCTGGCTTACCAACGACCAGGCCTCGGAGTCCTACTGGCGCGAGGCCGCCGCGGAGGCGGTGCGGGAGGCGCGCCGTGAGCCGCGCCAGGGGTGGGAGCTCGAAGAGACCGCGCGAATGATCCTCGCCGATCGGCTGAAAGACGAGGTTGACGGGGGCGCGGTGACAGAGGGGTCTTCTCTCTGGTCCGATCTGCTCACCTGGGCACTTGAGCGCGCGAACTGGCAACACGTCGCCCGCGCCCTGCTTGAGGACCTGCCGGAGCTAGAGGGGGGCGAGTGACCATGCCGGCCATTGATCCGGACCTGTGCGCCGTGATCCGGTGCGCATACTGCGGACGCTTCGCCCTAGACCCGCCCGAGGCGCCGCCCGCCACCGACCGTGAGGCCTGGGAGTTCCTCACCGAACAACACTGGCCCGAATGCCCATGGGTCCAAACGCGCGCCTGGTCTCTGTCTCTGCGCCCTGGCATTCATAGCCGGAACGGTATCACCTACATTCAGCCCGAAGGGGAGGATAACTGATGATTCACATTCTTGCAGAGGTCACGCAGGCCGGCTTGCCGATATCGTTCTGCGGGCACGTTCTCAATATAGATAACGGGGACAGGTTTTACAGCGGGAGCGGGTACAACGGCCACCTAGCGATCTGCCCGGCTTGCTTAGGGTGCCTGTGCGACAGCCTGCAGGCACAGGCTGATCAAGCGTATAGCCACCTAATGACGGCGTCTCAGGACTGGATAGCTGCCTACAACGCTCTTCAGCGTGTAGACCCAGAGGCGGTCGCTGGGATGGCGAACCCTACGCAGGAGTTACGGTGTGCGGCTTGTCATGAGCCGGCGGGAGTCCTAATCCCTGAGTGCGTCTGCTGGGAGGAGGCCGACGATGATTGATCGACGGTTCGACAGGTTCCCCAGCATGAAGCGGCTGATGGCCTGGTTTCCACAGGCCGACCCGGAGCGCCTTCGGGCGCTCCGCACGGTCGCCAAGTCCGACGACCCGCACGAAGCCGCCCTACACTTGATGTACGATCAGGGCATTCTAAAGGATTACCACTACGCCTACCCTGGGTATGAATTGGTGCTACAAGTCGCTTCGTGGGCGCTCGGTGGCTTCGGTGTCGAATCGGTAGGCCAGGCGTTTTATGTGAACATGGGGGACACCTACGCCGGAACGCTCCTGTATAACGTCTTCTCGGACGCGTTCAGCCTCACGACCGCCGCCCGCGTCCACGCGATGGCGGAAGCCTACTAGCACCACGCCGGGGCCCCGCAAGGGGCCCCAGAAGGGACCCATCATGGAATGCAACTCGCACCGCGTATACGTGAGCCTCACTCCCGCCACCCTGCACCTAATGCGCTCCTGGCGAGACCTCTTCGGCCCAGCCGTATCACCGGATGCCCTGAGCGCCGTCCTGGACACATTCTCCTGGCCTGGGTGGGCCGCTGGGAAGGCCTTCGAGGTAGCTTGCGTCATGGATGCCCCGCTCATCGAGTTCTGCGTTGAGGGGTACGTCCATGCCATCCATCCCGCAGGCGAAGAGGCCTACTACCTAGACTCTCCTTGCCACCCAGACGTATACGCCGGTTCGCACGTCCCTGCGGCTGATATCTGGGCGGCCGAGGCGTTCTTCCGACGCGCCCGCCGCATCGACGAAGACTAGCTAGCACCCCACCACCACCACCACCACCACCCGAACCCCCGCCCGCGCGTATGGGGGGAGGGGTATTAGGGGAGGGGGGTTTCCTGCACTCGCCCCCCCACCCCATTCCATACAGTAACCGACCGATAATTAGCCGAACCGAAAGGAGCCGTTTCTTCAATGTGGTATAGGCTTGAGCACGGGGCAATTCACCTCAACAGCGCGGGGACGGACCTCCCTTCCGGGACCTGGATAGCGGTCCGGGAGTCCGGTTGGTACGACCTCGCTGAGAGACCCCCACAAGTCCAAGAGCGGGGCCAGATAGTCGGCCTGCTGGAGAAAGACGACCTGACTCCAGACGGACAGCGCGTGACTATCGGTTGGGGGGCAGGCTTGCCGTGCTCGTTCAGCGAGGTTCGATCATTGTCGGACCTACTGACGCGCACGGCCCGAATTATGAGCGGATTCGACGGTCTCCTTCTCTATGTTCGCGAATCGGAGAATCTGGACTTGCTCGCCGCTGGGGCGGGGCGACGGTTCGCCTATTGGGCTGAGCCCGCTGAGGACGGTCGGCCCCTGATCAACCGCCAAGAACTTGAACCGCCCGACTCCGACCCCGGATAACCTCTCTCTCTCCCTACTAACGCAACACACCACCTCGCGCCCGCAGCCTATATGCGGGCGTGTTTCATTGTTGAATTCCATGGCCCTATATAAGGGGTCGCGCCGCCACCGGTCCCGGTGCTGGCGGGTGCCGGCACCCCTCCCTCTGCCCCTCTCTGCGAGATCGAGACCGCCTCCGCGAGATCGAGACCGTGCCCCCACCCCCGCGCGCGTGTCCGCCCGCGCGTGTCCGCCCGCGCGTGTCCCCTTGACGCGCGGAAGGGCCGGAACCCAACCAACGCTTGACGTTCGTGTCGTAGAAGGCTAATCTGTCCATGTAGCGAGGGAACAAGCCCCCGCCACGGACCGAGAGGACGGAACACAATGACTGACACGGACACTACCGCTCGGTATCTGATCGTGACTCTGCAGAACCACCTACGCGCGAACGACATCCTGCCCGATTGGGAGCATACCCAAGCAATCGCCAAGGCGATCGAAGCCTCCGCTGGGCCATACCTGGACCTGTCCATCCCCCAAGGTGCGACGGCCCTTGCCGTCGCCCGAGACATACTCAGCGACGATTCGATCGCCTACCTGATCGACTCCGCCACCGCCACCGCGCGTGACCTGGTCACTGAATGGGCCGTATCCTTGACTGTGTGCCCGGATGATGAAGTCTGGTGCATCGACGGCGAACGCGTAGCGTACGCCGTCGGCAAGGGCTTCTGTTGGCAACTGTCCGAGGGTGACGGCGGCCCCACCGTGCTCAACATCCGCCGCCGAGAAGAAGCGTCCGACATCGCATCGACTATGGATGCCATACGACGCGACGACGAGGACCTGCGCGGAGCCCTGTGCGGTATGTGCCACACTACCCGACCGTATCGGGATATCGACGGCGATGGTTGTCTGGAACCCAGCGCGTCCCCTTACTGCCCCGCCTGCGGAGCCGAATACGAGGAAGGCGCTGGGTATCGGGAACGCGTTGATGCCATATGCCCCCACTGCCACGCGCCCGCCGCGTGGGTACCCGCGCATGGGGATGTGCCTGGGCATGATGTATGCACCCTGTGCGCCGCTGTATGTGATCTTGACTCCGCCCACGGCCCCACCTGGGGGCCCCCAGCCAGTGAGTACCTCGCTTCGTGGACTGTACGTCCACACGAGTACCGGTAGGCACTTCGACCCCTGGGGCCCCTTGCGGGGCCCCACGAACCGAGAGGACACCAACCTGGTGAACACA
>CAZJYL010000240.1:0-4219 GCA_964550265.1 uncultured Bacteroidaceae bacterium | reverse complement strand
TCATAAGCCTGTAATAGTAATGATGACGCGCAACTTGTAATTAATGGTTCAGCTTAGAATCAAATTAAAGCAAAGTTGGCGGCAAGCTTGTTCAGAATATTGTATCGCTTTCAATACTGCAATACCCGGCAAAAATCCCTAACCCTCCTGAAATATTGGAATATATGTTCATGGGTTGACCCGACCAGATACCGTTATTATTGTTGTTTTGATTCCAAAGCGATTTTTTATATTGATAATACTCTTTTGAGGTGGAATTTACTATAACCACTAATTTATAAGGCTGGTGAAAATTGCTTTCTGATGAATTCCATGAAATTGTATGAAAACAAAAAGGAATTTCAACCGTGCCACCATTAAATAAGCTATCACTAAAGGCCATGCTTCCTCTGTTGTCAAAAATTCCTTCATTCTGAATCACCTGATGTGAAGAATTAATATATGGGAAATATGTGTTGATATTATTGGTTTCCGGATCGCTTTCTATTACTTTAAAAACGACTTCATAATAATTTCTTTCAGTGTCGTTATCAAAAATTTTTATTGTACATCGATTGTGGTATTCACCATCAGAGTCAATAACCGCACTGTCTTCTTTGTTCAGGACTAAAAAAACAGGATGTGCCGGAATATAAGTTGATGATAATATTTCATTGTTGGCTAATGAAATTTTTATTGTATATACAGCTTCTGCAGATGGGTAAAAATTGCCAATATAATAACCATTTCCAGTAGGTTGCAGATTACCGTATAAAGTTTCGTTTACCCATAAAGATATTTGTGCATTATCTATTGTACTAATACCAGATCCATTTAGTCCCATATTGTAACATAGAGCTACCGAAAAAGTGCTGTCTGGATTGATTAATGAATTGACAACAACCTGCGGATTGAATGCCGGTGCATCTATCTCAATCTCGCTTACGCAACTCGGAGCAAGAATCAGTAACAACACAAGTTTGATAATTCGATTCATTTTAATACCATTTAAAAGAATAGGAAAACCCGGGGAAAAAAGGAAACATGGTAACTTTTCGTGCAATGATTTTATTTCTGTCGGTGTCAAACGAAAAATCATATAAAAATGCATTTTTTTTATTATAAACATTATAAATGGAAAACGCCCATGTCCTTATTCCATGTTTTTTGTTTTTTGTAAAGCTGAGGGAAACATCCAACCTATGATATATGGGAAGACGATCTGAGTTTATGGAGTTATACAAATATGAATTAGGAGTTATTGGTTGAGTTGAAGGATATAATGCGTTTGCCACCGGATTATATGCGCTATAATAGTTGTTCATGCTATAGAGCATAGAATTTGGAAGTGTTATAGGATTACCCGATGCTAGGGTAAATATGGATGAAAAATGTACATTTTTTTTAATTGTTTTCATGGTTGAAATAGTCAATTCATGTGGTCGATCAAATTCAAAAGGGTATTGCTTTCCGGAATTGATGTTGGAAAATTGTCTGTATGACCTTGAATAAGTGTATGAAAGCCACATGTTTATTGCTTTTGTTGTTTTTGATATTTTAAATTCAAGACCATATGAATATCCTTTCCCGTTTTTTTCAATCAGATTTTGCCAATTATCAGCATTGCCAATAATTGAACATCCTTCTTTCAACCCAATTTGATTGAGTAGTGATTTGTAATACACTCCTGAATTAACTCCGAGTCCTGATTTATCATTATCCCAACTTATACCAACATATATTTGATTGCATATTTGCGGTGCTATTTGTTTTGTAGATGGCAACCAGGTATTTGCGGGAAAACTGGAATTTGAAGAATTACTCAGTAGATGGCCGTTTTGCGTCGCTCGATCGTATGATGCTTCTATATTGAATTTTTCATTTACTGCATATTTGGCTGATAATCGAGGTTCAGGAAATACATAACAAGTATCGTCGGTAAAACATTGCATTAAATTGAGACTACTTGTTATTGTTAGCTTTTCGGTCATCAGCCATTCCAAACCAACAAACAACCGATTGTCAAATGATAAAAGTTTTGCTTCAGAATGAATAAGACTTATTGTTGAATCGTACTCCGACCCCAATAAAGTTTCGTTTTTTGGCATATAGGTGTGTAACACAAATTCATCACCTAAATCAATATTTATATGATTACCAAATGTCCGGAAGAATCTGTTTTTAATACCGAAATCGTTTATCCCTGAATAAAAGATATTCTTTGTTGTATTTGTCGTTACATTGTTGCTGTTTTCTGTAACATTGCTTAATCTATATTTGTATTTGTAATTTACCCAATATCCAATCGATGTGAATATTATATCCGATGAAATGTTGTTTGAATAAGTAATCCCTATTAATTTGTTTCCCCATGCGTTTTTCAATCTGCTTTTATTTGTTTCTTCCTCATTATTCAGCTTAATATTGACATTGATTTGATCAAATCCGTAGTATGAGTGCAAGCTTAATGAGGAGTGCTCCGAAAGTTTGAAATTCAATTTTGCATTAAGGTCGCTAAATGAATATCCCAGCGAAATGCCATCCAATGCTATTTTTGTGAAAGGCACTGATAGTATATCGAAGAAGCATCTTCTGATTGAAAAGCTATAGGTGATTTTGTTTTTTTTAAGTGGTCCGTTGAAAAATAATGAGGAAAGCAAGGGACTTAAGGAAAATACACACTCGGTACTATCCGGATTCCCTTTTTTCAGGCGGATGTCAATAATTGAAGAAGTTCTACCCCCAAACTTGGCTGGGAAAGCCCCCTTCCATAAGGTAAACTGACTAATAGCCTGTGCATCGAATACGGAAACAAATCCGCCAAGGTGATTTAAATAATATACCGGAACCTCGTCAATCAGCACCATGTTTTGATCCGGTCCGCCACCCCTGACACTGAGATCTGATGACCCTTCTTTACATTGTTTAATTCCGGTGTTTAATGATAATGCCTTCATAACATCTGGTACGCCGCCAAGTGATGGAAGTTTTTCCAACTGGCCTGATTTGAAAATAAATTCCTGATTATTTCTGTATTCACTAATGATTATTTCACTTAATCCAACTCCAGGCTTAAGGAAAATTGATATCGGGTTTTTTAACACAGAAGAATTAGTCAATATTATTGTTGTATCAGTGTATCCAAGTATGTGAAATCTAATGACATATTTATCGCTCTCTTTTGAAACTGCTCTAAAATAGCCGTTACCATCAGTTTGAGCTGCAACATAATCGTTCACAAATACAATGGCACCGTATAATGGTTCCTTTGATTCTGAATCAAAAATATTCCCTGAGAAAATAAATTGTGTCTGACAATATCCGCATATTGACAATAAAAATAAGTTGATAAGAATTATCGTTTTTCTCATACTGAAAATTTGAAGCGATATGTTTTTGGCACACCGCTTCAATAATTTTATTGATTGTTAATTAAACTCCATGTTGAAGTGGGATTGCCAAACTCATAAAATGTTCCAGTACAATAATATGATGTTAATTGCCTTGTACTATTGTATGGCCTTACTGATGATTCATGTGAAGACAAAGACCCTGATTCATTCAAACTGTAAGTTCCTTTTGAATTTGTACATGTTCCATTTGTTAAAGCCTGAACATTAAATCCACCATAAGTACCATTAGTTATTTTCCCAACTATGGAAAAATATAAACCAGCAGCTTGATAGCAAACTTTGATATGATAAGTTTCATAATTTGGGCTACCCCCCTGAACATCAGCTTTAACATCTTTGCCAAACAAGCCTTTCCCATGATTGCTGTTGTAATTGCCACCAAGAATTTCTTCACTAAAAGAATGGATCTTGGCAGTACTTATGTCAAATTTCTTTTTCATATTAAACCCACTTAATGGTAATTCATATACAACTTCTTTCGCAAAATCCACCTGATAAATTTTGTCTTCAATGATGATTTGAGCATTTGAATTTAATAAAGTAAAAAACAAAGGATCTGTGAATTTAAACTTACTTTTATCTACATTATTGTTTTTGAAAGAATAATAATTCATTATCATTTCAAATTCATCAAAACTTTCGTCACCGGCTTTCCCAAGAAATTGTATTACATCCTCATAAAGTTCAATTGAACTAAATTTTAATGTTCCATCAATAATCTCGACTTTATTCAGCGGGTAACTAGTTTTGTCAATATTAGTAATTGTCACGCCTGTTGACCCCTTGCCGATTTGGCGACACCAAGCCATAAAAGGGGCGTTGGTGCA
>CAZJYL010000239.1:0-4225 GCA_964550265.1 uncultured Bacteroidaceae bacterium | reverse complement strand
GTTGAGTACATAGAATATTTTATAAGTTTGGAGTATTTTAATTAACAAAATTAATAAACTTATGTAATTGATTTAGCTTTTGTTTTATTCATTGTTTTTATATATTTGAAAAAAATAATTTTATGAAGGGGGTTTTTATATTTGTTTTTGCTTTCTCGTTTTTCTCTTTATGTGCTCAATATCACGAATCTATTCATCAGATTCAGATGGAATATTATGCGGCTAATCCCTATCCTGATACAATTGCGGCGCAAAATCAAAAAAGTTCAAACAATGCCGGATGCGTTTTGAATAAACGTGTTTTTGGATGGCATCCCTATTGGGTGGGTTCGGGTGTTGCCAATAATTACCAATGGAATTTATTGTCAGATTTATGCTATTTTAATTATGAGTTTAATGCCTCTACCGGCGCCATTACCACAACCAACGGTTTTCTTACGTCTCCTGTAATCGACTCTGCCTTATCCAATGGAACAAAAGTACATTTATGCGTAACTATGTTTGACACAACTGCGCATAATACATTTTTTGCAAATCTAACGGCACAGAAAAATTTAATAACGAATCTTATAAATGCAATTCAGGCGCGGAATGCAAAAGGCATTAATTTAGATTTTGAAGGAGTAAAAAGTAAGCATAAAACGGCATTAACAAATTTTGTTATCCGTTTAAGCGATTCTCTGCATACCCGTGTTCCTGGATCTGAGCTTTCGATTGCGCTTCCGGCTGTAGATTGGGGGAATACATGGAATGTATCTGCATTAAATTCTTATGTGGACTTGTTTATTTTTATGGGATATGATTATTATTATGGCGGAAGCACCATTGCAGGACCAACTGACCCTTTATATAATTTTCAGACTTCTTTTAATTACACATTATCGAAAACAATTACCTATTATTTACATGCGGGTGTGTCGCCCTCCAAATTGCTTATGGGGGTGCCGTATTATGGTTTTGAATGGCAAACGGCTGCACTAACCGTTCCCTCATCAACAAGTGCAACCGGTGTGTCCAGAACTTTTAAAGCTATCAAGACAAATTCTTCGGGAAATTATTCCGTGGCAAACAGGGGCTGGGACGGCAATAGTTTGTCTTCCTATTGGGCTTATACAAGTAGCGGCAAGAATTATCAGGCATGGGTTTCCGATGCCGAGGCAATGAATCATCGCTTCAATCTGGTAAACATAAGAGATATTGGCGGAATTGGCATCTGGGCTTTGGCTTACGATGACGGATATTCCGATTTTTGGGATTTAATTGCTGATAAATTTTCTAGTTGCGCAGTAATCCCTTGTAGTGATACTATATGGGATTTAGGCGGACCGACCAGACCTTATTATCCCAACGAGGATTTTGTTTATACAATTCAGCCTTCGAATGCCGTTGGTGTTAGTTTAAACTTTACACAGTTTAATCTTGAGTCGGGATATGACTCTCTTTGGATTTTCGATGGCGCAGACATAAACTCTCCATTAATCGGAGGTTATAGCGGCACAGCATCGCCAGGCACGGTGTCGTCAAGCGGAAATGCTTTAACAATAAAGTTTCACAGCGACGGAGCCACACAAAATGCCGGCTACACTGCTGTTTGGAACTGTATTACAGATAATATTCCCCCTGCAACAATAGTAGATGCGCCAACAGGCTGGCAAACTGCCGATTTTAATGTTTCTTTTACCGATTCCGACAATAATGCGGTTGAGCATTCGTTTTGGCATGTTTTGCAGTTTGACGGAGTTAAATGGAATGGTAATTATAAATTCGGCTTTTTGAATGAAAACTTCAATAATGGAATGCCTTCCGACTGGACTTCGTATTTGGGGAACTGGGATGTATTCAATGACTGTTTGATACAGTCCGATTCATCACTTGGCAATACTAATCTTGCCGTGGATGTTTTACAAGACAGCTCAAGTATTTGGCTACATCACTGGAAAATGAAGTTTGGTCCGGCAGATGCAACAAACAACAGACGTATAGGAGCTCATTATTTTTGCAGTGATGTAACTCAAAGTAACCGCGAAAACAGCTATATGACTTATTTCCGCCTTGATAATCAAAAAGTTCAATTATACAAATGCGTGAATAATATTTATTACTTAAAAACAGATGTTTCGTTTCCTTTTTTAATTGACACATGGTACGATGTGAAAATTTTATACAACCCTGAAACAGGGTATAATGCAGCCTGGATAGACGATGTTCTGGTTTCTTCGTGGACAGATACTGCGCCGTTGAAATCAGGAAGCGGTTTTTCCTTACGTGTTGGGAACTGTAAAGCATGGTACGATGATATAGAAATTTATAGAAGTCGCCCGGCTACTGAACTTGTTACTGTCGGTTCTGATTCATCTAAAATGATTCAGTATCAGAATCCAAACCCAGCCACGCCTTCATGCCGTATTAAATCAATAATACTTGATAAAGCTAATTTGTTTTCGCTTATTCAATCCTCTGATATTAATATCGACTACACCAAACCGATTGCACCATTATGGGTTGCCGACATGTATTTTCCGTCGCAAACCGACTACGATACTGTTTATTATTCAGGTATATTACATAACAATACTGCCTGTGGCAAATCCCATGATGATAATAGCGGCATCGAGAAATATTATTTTAATATGGGTGCATATTGCGGAGATAACAGTCTTTATCAATATGTGGCATCAACCGACACAACTGCAGATATAGGCATATTTTCCGTCACCGGCAATTATTACACTTATGTATATTCCGTAAACGGAGCAGGATTGCATTCCGATACGGTTTGCTCAGATGGTATATATGTTGAGCAACTCACTAATCTGAACGATAATTCCGATAAAATTAAACTATTTCCTAATCCGGCCGAAGACTATATTAATATATTTTATGTTTTTCGGAAAAACTGCGAGGTCAGAATATTTTCTTGCGACGGACGTTTGGCATTGAAATCAGAAAGTGGTATTGCCAATAATATACATCTTGATTTATTGTCATTGACTCCCGGATTATATTATTTAGAAATTATTGACGACGAAATATTGCATTCGGCTTTTATTAAAAAATAAAACATGCTGAAATACATCTTCTTCTTTTCATTTGCTCTTTTATATTCTGCCATTGCCTTAACACAGCCGGTTTCAAAAGAAATAACGATACCGAATACATCTAATTATTCTTTCAAGTCGAAAGTAAACAATGCTGCATATCAAATCAGTATTTATTTGCCCGACAATTATAACGACAATCCTGATAAAACCTATCCGGTGTTGTTTTTTCTTGATGGGAATCTATGGCTTCCGTTGGCATCTTCCATTTTGCAAAGCATAAATAAAGCCGAAGATATTGAACCCCTCATCATGGTTGGCTTGGGCTATGATGTTGAAGCATTTAAATTTGATGTTTCAAACAGATCGCACGACTACACGCCAACAAAAGATTTTCTTGCAGATTCAATTCTGTCCTTTCAATATTATTGCTCTATAGAATCGGGTGGTGCAGAGCAATTTGCCTTAACTTTTAAAAACGAAATAATTCCGTTTATTGATTCACTGTTTAGGACAAATGGCTCCAAAACCATAGTTGGCCACTCGCTTGGCGGCTTGTTTGTTACTTATTTGTTATCCGAAGTTCCGCAATTATTTAATAATTATGTTATCGTAAGCCCTGCATTATGGTGGGATAATTATAGGTTGCTTAATGAGATTAAAGAGCAGAATAAATTAGAAACAATTGGCAGCATTTATCTTGTGGTAGGGGAAAAAGAAACTACACGTATAAAAAAGTCAGCTGCTCAATTAAATAAATATCTTAAAAAAAAGACTAAACATAAACAGGATTATAAATATGAAATTTACAAGGACAGTAATCACTTTTCAATTATACCAAATGTTATAGTTAAAACATTTTCGCTTTTTTATCAATCCAAATAATTTGAAAATTTTAATGAACTCCAGTAAATGCTGCCTGCAAGGAGAAGCCAAGTGCAAATTAATCTTCAAAAAAAATGATGATGGAAATAATTGCAGATAAATGTTTATATCAGATATGTGCTTCTTACTCCGGAATTGAGTGATAAACATGGCTGCATGATTCCGAATCGTATTTTACTTCTAAATACGATGAATTTTTCTCATTATCATGACATTGGTCCAGAATTATAAAATTAGTGTTGCCAATAACTGATTCGTTTCGTCTATGGTCATGGCCGCCAATTATGTAATCTATTTTGTAT
>CAZJYL010000238.1:0-4228 GCA_964550265.1 uncultured Bacteroidaceae bacterium | reverse complement strand
ATTCAGGATATTATTCAGCTGAAAAAATATTCGTTTAAGCTTTTGGTTGTTAAAATAAACGATAAACTGATTCCTAAGTCTGATTATGCTTCAGCCACAGTAAAAGATGGCGATGAGGTAATGATATTGCATTTAATGTCGGGAGGTTGATTTTTGCTTATTTTTTATTTCAATAATTACCTCTTGCTGCAATAAGTTTTACTTCAAGCAATTATTTTTTTTGCAATATAAATCCAGGAAATTCCACCTGAAAGTTTTTTAATTCGAACCATTTTATATTTGTGTTCTTCCAAAATATTTAAAAAATCACTTCCGTAAGGAAATTGTTTTACGGTGGAATTTAGATAAGAGTATGCAGTTTTGTTTTTAGACATTCTGCGCCCTATTATAGGAATGAATAAATTGAAATAAAATTTGTATATAAGGCGCCATAACATATTTGCGGGCATTCCAAATTCAAGAATGGCAATATGTCCGTTCGGTTTTAGAATTCTATAAATTTCCGCCAATCCGTTCTCGAGTGATTCAAAATTACGTATTCCAAAAGCGCATGAAACAATATCGAAATAATTTGCATCGAAAGGTGTTTTTTCGGCATTGCATTTTGTCAATTCACATTTTATGTTGCTTTTTTTAAGCTTTTTTTCTGCTATTTCCAGCATTTTTTCGGAAGGGTCTGCAGCAAATAATATGTGTGGGTTAAGTTTGGCAAGTTCAATGGTTAAATCTCCGGTTCCGGCTGCCATATCCAGAACTGAACTATGATTAAGCTGTTTTATTGTTCTCCTTAATTTTCGCCTCCAAATCTTATCAATGCCAAAAGACAGCCTGTGATTAATTTTGTCATAAGTTGGTGCAATGTCGTTGAACATGTCAACAACACAGGTTGAGTTTTTATTGCCTGCGTTTTCAACGCCCATAATTATTGATTATCCTTATAATAATCAAGGAATCTGTCTTTATCGACAGGGACAACGCCAACATACTCGCAAACAATGCCTGCCGCTGCATTTGACCATTCCGTCATTTGTTTTGGTGTGGCACCTATTGATAATGCAAGTGCAGCAACGGCAATAACCGTATCACCGGCGCCAGACACATCTGCCACATTGCGCACCATGGATGGAATATGAATGTATTTTGCTTTATTTTTTTCATTAAAACACAGCAACATACCCCGTTCTCCCAAAGTCAATAACATATATTTAATATTCTGCTGTTTTCTGAATTTTTCGCAAACCTTTGCCAGATCATCTATTTCATAAGGCAAGTCAATATTTAAGGCATCTTTGAGTTCTTTTAGATTTGGCTTAAAAACAGTAACGTTTTTGTAGTGGATAAAATTCCTTTTTTTGGGGTCAACCAAAACCGGAATATTTTGTTTTAAGGCTTCGGAAACTATTGTGCTTATAAGTTGTGAATCTATAACTCCCTTATCATAATCTTCGAATATAATGGCATCGAATTTATGATTTTTAATCAAATTAAGGATTTGGCGTGTGAAGCTTTTTTGCAAATCAGCAGGGAGAGCAATGTCTGTTTCTTCGTCAACGCGTAGCATTTGAACATTGTTTCCAATTATTCTGTATTTAGTGGTTGTAACTCTCTTATCACTTTTGACCAATCCGTCGCTCGTCATTTTATTTTCGCATAGCAAATTCTCAAATAATGCTGCCTTGTCGTCATTTCCTACAACAGTGGAAAGAATAGCATTACTGCCAAGAGCTTTAATGTTAAGGGCAACATTAGCAGCTCCGCCCATTCTGTTTTCGCGTTTAGTTACCGATACAACCGGCACAGGAGCTTCGGGGCTTATTCTGTCAACTTTTCCCCAAATATAAGTGTCGAGCATCACATCACCAATGATGAGTATTTTTTTATTTAAAAACGGATTTTTATTTTGTTTCATAATTTTTTGCTGCAAATATTAAACAAATGCAAAAATAAGAATTTATTGTGCAAGGTTTAACTTTATTGAATTCTGTGTAATGATGTAAATTCAAAAAACCGGTATCGACGAATAATTTTCATCGATGATTAGTTTAAACATTAAAAATAGTTACATTTGTTTACTGATTTCAATATGAAAAAACTGCATAAACTTTTATTAAGAGCCTATATTGGCCCGCTGATTCTGACTTTTTGTATTGCAGAATTTGTTTTGTTAATGCAGTTTTTGTGGAAATATATTGATGACCTTGTTGGCAAAGGACTTGATTTTTTGATTATTGTTCAACTTTTGTTTTATGCCTCGGCAACTTTTGTTCCCATGGCTTTACCTCTTGCCATTTTGTTGTCGTCGCTTATGACTTTAGGTAATTTAGGAGAAAATTATGAGCTTGTTGCTGCAAAAGCATCAGGTATTTCTTTCAGGAAGATAATGATGCCTCTTGTATTGTTGTCTTTTATGATTAGTGGAATAGCATTCTTTTTCAGCAATCAGGTTTTGCCGGTGGCTAATCTTAAAATGTTTTCGTTGCTATATGACGTAAAGGAACAAAAACCGGCATTAAATATTCAGGAAGGTGTTTTTTATCGTGACATAGACGGATATGTAATAAAGGTCGGTGAAAAAGACAAGGATGGTCAAACCATACGCAGAGTTTTAGTTTACGACCACACAAAACCGGGTGGTAATTTATCTGTAACCATTGCTGAAAGTGGTACTATGGTTACTACCGAAGATAAGCGAACGCTGGTTTTCACCTTGTATAACGGCACAAATTATACAGAGCTCAGAAACAATAAGGAGAGCCTGACGCGCAGGCCAATGCAGAGAGTGCATTTTAAGGAAGAGCAGATGCGATTCGATCTTTCTTCTTTCTCAATGAGTCGTACAAGCGAAGAGCTTTTTAAGGAACATTATCAGATGATGAACTTAGTTCAACTCTCAAATTCAATTGATTCACTGAATTCCGAAACATATCAGCGGCAAAATGATTTTACCACGCAGTTGTTACATATGTTTGGATACTATCATAATTATTATATTCTTAAAAAACATAATATAGGCAATATTTCATCGTCTAAAGCAAACAACTTTGCATCAATTCGGGATGACTTAACTCCCACACAGTATAAAACAGCAGTAGGAGAGGCCATTTCTGCAGCAAGGGTAAACTCTATGCTGGTAGATAATTTCAGCAAAGAAATTGATGCAAAGCAAAAAATCCTTATTAAACATCAGGTAGAAATCCAACGCAAGTTTACACTTTCCATAGCTTGTTTGTTGCTGTTTTTCATAGGCGCTCCTTTGGGGGCTATTATACGCAAGGGTGGGTTAGGACTGCCTTTGGTTGTGTCGGTACTGGTGTTTATTATATATTATGTCATTTCAATTACAGGTGAAAAGAGCGTTAAACAAGGAGTACTAATTCCCGAAATAGGAATGTGGATTTCTTCTTTGTTTTTACTTCCTTTTGGAATCTGGCTTTCCATTAAGACAACAACAGACAGTCCGCTCATGGATGTTGACATGTGGTCCAGGTTTATTAGCAGGATAAATCGTTTATTTCGGTTTAAAAAAAAGAATTAAATGAGAATTCTACAGATTTGCCATAAGTCTCCTTTTCCGCCTGCCGAAGGCGGCCCTATGGCAATGAAGGCCATACGCGATGGTTTGTCGGAGGCAGGGCATTGTGTACATACTTTCGCGCTTAGTACTCCCAAATTTAAAATTGATAAAGAATTTGCATCTGGGGTTAATGATTTTTCTTTTTCTTTTGTTGACACTACAGTTAAATTTTTACCGGCACTATTTAATTTATGCCTAAACAAGTCGTATCATATTTCACGCTTTTATAAAAGAAGAATTTTTCAGGAAATTAGCAATATTTTAAAGGAGTCAGCTTATGATGCAATTTTGGTGGAAAGCATTTTTATGATGCCGTATTTTAAGCAGATAAAAAAAATATTTAACGGATCCGTTGTATTGCGTGGTCATAATATAGAACACATAATTTGGGAGCGGATTGCCGGTAATGAGAAGAATTTTTTAAAGAAGATATACTTAAAAATTTTGGCAAAACAATTAAAACATTATGAAGTTAAATGTTTTTCGGTTGTTGATGCCATAGCTTCGATAAGCGATGTTGACACAGAAATTATAAAAAACATTTGCCCCGGCTCCAAAGTGCAAACAATTCCATTTGCAATTAAATCAAGGTCTGATGTCATTATAAAAAATATTTTTTCTGTTTTATGCTACCTATCATTAACTTTTTTATTA
>CAZJYL010000237.1:0-4241 GCA_964550265.1 uncultured Bacteroidaceae bacterium | reverse complement strand
GTTCATCGTAACTTTTGCACCAACGTTTATATCTTCAATATTTGCTTTGGCTGTATCACCGGCTAGTAATATCTTATTCAAGAACATATTAAGTACTAATTCGTCTCTCTTTTCATCTTCTGCAACAGCCAAAGTATAGATGTTTTCATTGTAGCCATCTGCTTTTACCTTGATGGTATATTCATCACCTAACATTAAAGTTGTTTTATATATCCCTTCATCTTTTTCTGATGATAATATGGCCACTAATTGTTCTTTGTTTTTTGAATAAAATTCAATATCAGCCTGCAATGCTTTGTAAGAATTGGCATCTGCCACTCTTCCATGCAAAGAAACAGTTTTTTTCTTAGCCTTAACTATAGTCATGTAGTATATGTCTTGTCCGCCAATTCCATAGTTTTTTGCTGAAGAATAATAAGCATGTTTTTCGTCAGGAGTAGGAACATAAAAAATATCATCCTCGGTTGTATTAACAGGATATCCCATATTTTCAGGAGTTGACCAGAATCCGTCTTCGGAAAGTGTTGTTACGAAAATATCAAATCCACCCATGTTTTCATGACCTTGAGATGAAAAATAAAGAGTCATGCCATCAGGTAACATATATGGAGAATCTTCATCTAAAGGTGTATTTATTGTTGGGCCAAGGTTTTCAGGCTCCGACCAGCGACCTTTTATTTTTTCGGAAACCCAAATATCGCGTCCGCCAAAGCCTCCCGGACGATTGGAAACAAAATAAATTGATTTCATGTCAGGCGAAAAACAAGCATGTGTTTCCCAATATTTTGAATTTATTGGCTCAGGAAATTTTTCGGGCTTACTCCATTCATTATTTTCAAGTAATTCGGAATAATAAATATTACCATCTCCTTTATCATCGCGGTAAAGAAGTATTGTTTTCCCATCAGGTGAAATGCTGATAGTAGCTTCATGACCAATGGTATTTATTTTTCCTCCGATATGTTTTGCACTTGTCCATTTATTATCAGATCCAAGTGTGGAATAATAAACATCTTCGTAATAAAGTCCTTTTGCATCTTTTTTATCTCCGGTGCTTCCTTCTCTGCGACTGGTAAAATACAAGGTTTTCATATCCAGAGTAATGATGGGGCTGTATTCCGGATATATAGTATTTATGTTTTCTCCAACATTTTCAATTTTAATGCTTAATGGATTATTAATAATACGCACAGCAGCATACGACTTTTCTTTAAGCATTTTTACAGAATCCACTAATTCAGGTGCATCAAACTCTGCATATTTAATAAATTTATCATAATTCTCAATTGCCTTATTAAATTTATAGTCAATGTGATACACATTGCCAAGAATCATAAACAAGTCAACAGGAGCATTGCTTTCAATATAATCACCTGCATATTCCCTGACAACTGAAGTGGATGCTTTTTCAAGATAAGGTATGGCGCGAGGTTTATCGCTGCTTAAATTTGCGTAACAATAACCTATTTTGAAATTAAGATTTGCATTGTTTGGATAAATCGAATCCCATTTTAAATAAATTTTTAAGGCTTCTTCATAATTATGGTCTAGTAATGCCGCTTCTGCTTTGTCATATGCGGCTTTGTACTTTTTGTCGCCTTGCATTTTTGATATGTTATCAAAAGGTTGCGCTATCACAAATACAGATGTAAAAACTAACAATAAAGCCAATAATAAATTTCTATTCATGAGTTAATATTTTTTATTAATTTACAAAAATAATAATTAATCTCAAATCTTATTCATTAAATAGACAAATTTGTTTAAAAAAGCTAAAATTTCAAGTTTCATAAACGTTTTTTCAAAAAGAACTTTTTCAACAACTTAGAGCTTTCATTTTGGCAAATTCCTTTTGTAACAATAGTTTTAGGGTGTAATATTTTTTCTGAAAACATTGTATATCCAAATTTTGTATCATCAGCTCCATATACCAGTCTTCCTATTCTTGCCCATTTTATTGCACCGGCACACATGGTGCATGGCTCCAAAGTTACATAAAGAGTAAAATCATCAAGATATTTCATGCCCGAATCTGCCGAGTACGAAGTAATAACCAAAATTTCGGCATGTGCAGTAACGTCTTTTAATGTTTCGGTTTGATTATATGCCCTGGCAACTATATTGTTGTTGTGAACCAAAACAGCACCTATGGGAACCTCATCATTATCAAAGGCTTTTTGTGCTTCTTTTAAAGCTTCAGCCATAAATTTTTCATCTGTATTATTCATTATTTACTCAGAATTTTTATTTCCACACGTCTGTTTAATTTTCTTCCCTCAGGAAAATTATTGTCGGCAATAGGCAGTTTGCTGCCATAGCCAAAATATTTCATACGCGACAGTTCTATTCCTTTATTGTAAAGATACTCTAAAACCGATTTTGCCCTTGCTTCGCTTAAAGCCTGATTGTAACGTTCATTGCCTATATTATCGGTGTGCCCCAGAATTTCAATAGTCATTTTAGGATACATTGTAAGAATATCATATATTTTGTTTAACTCGGTATATGAATGAGGCAATAACTGGGTTTTGTCGAATTCAAAATATATATTTCGCAGAATTATTACTTCGCCAATTTCAATGTTTTCCATAAACAAAGTGTCATTTATTTCAAACCCTGTATCAGGGAACGAATCCAGCTGATTTTGTACCACATTGCAAATGCATTCGCTTTCATTTTTGACCTTATACAATTTAAAATCATCAAATAAATAATACGCAAATGAATGTATTTCCGAAGTGGCTTGTTTTACAATTGTAATATATTTGGTCTCATCGTAATTGGTGAAATTGCCAATTGTAATATATTTTTCCTCTCCACTTGCCATAAAAAGTCCTGAAAACAAATTCCATTTTTTTTGTTCGCTCAAAATACTGTCATGCTTTATTTCAAGTTGCGGAATAAATGAATAATTTTCGGCAGCTTCATCAAGTATGGGCCGGGAATTACTTATATATACCGATAAACCGTTAGAAGCAATGCCACTGTAAGTTGATAGGGTATAATAAAATTGCAAACAATAAAGCTTGTTTCTTTCTAACGGAGTCGCTACAATTGTTTGTAAATGCTCGTTATAACCTCTTGAAAAAAGATATCTGTTTGAGTCTGCCCTCAATATCATGCCTACATAAGCATTGCCACCATGCGGTTCCATATTGCCGGCAAAATTATTTGGTACTCCTACTTTGCTTTTAATACTGCAGCGATTAAAATAATCCGGTGTTGAAGTATTACTGATAAACCAGCCCGGAACTAATTCGGTAATTCCCTCCAAGTAATGCGTATAATCTTCGGGGCAATTGTCATATATTTCAAAATCGCCATTGTAGATTATATTTTGTTGGCAATTTGCTGAAACTAAAAATAAAAAAAATATATAAAAGAATATGTTTTTAACTATCATAATGAATTTAATACGTAAAATTAAACTTTTAAAACAATTGATTATTGTAATTTCGCAAAAATTTTGTTTATGTACAGAACTCATACTTGCGGTGAATTACGCATTGAAAACATTAATGAAAAAGTTGTGCTTAGTGGCTGGGTGCAACGAATTCGCGATTTAGGAGGAATGACTTTTGTTGATTTACGTGACAGATACGGTATTACTCAGTTAATATTTGACCTTGACATAAATAAAGATTTATGCGAAGCGGCTCGTGAACTGGGTCGCGAATACGTTATAAAAGCAGAAGGTATTGTAAGAAAGCGCAGTAACATTAATAAAAATATACCAACAGGCGATATTGAAATTGAAGTCCAAAAGCTTGAAGTACTTAATAAATCCATATTGCCTCCATTCACCATTGAAACCAATACAGATGGTGGCGAAGAATTGCGGATGAAATACAGATATTTGGATTTGCGCAGGCCGCCTCTTCAACATAATATACAATTGAGGCACCAGATGGCGCTTGAGGTTAGAAATTATTTGAGCGGAAAGAATTTTATGGAGATAGAAACACCGTATCTTATTCGTTCAACTCCCGAAGGAGCCCGTGATTTTATTGTTCCTTCACGTATGAATGCAAATCAGTTTTATGCATTACCACAATCACCGCAAACATTTAAGCAGTTGCTGATGGTTTCAGGCTTTGATCGTTATTTTCAAATAGTGCGATGTTTTCGTGACGAAGACTTGCGTTCCGACAGACAGCCTGAATTTACACAAATAGATTGCGAGATGTCTTTTGTTGGCAGGGATGATGTATTAGAGGTGTTTGAAGGAATGACAAAACAGC
>CAZJYL010000236.1:0-4267 GCA_964550265.1 uncultured Bacteroidaceae bacterium | reverse complement strand
TGACAAAGTGAAATTTGACGTAAAAATGCTGTAATTGCTTACTGCAACAGCAATCAGGTATGCAGCAATCGGATAACGATGCTTCCAGTGTGCAGTTGTATTAGTGCCAACAGCTTCAGAAACCAAAATTCCGTTTGATGCTGCGTGGTATCCGTTTGGATGTGTTACAAATACATCTATAGAATCTATTTTGTCACTTAAATCATTTTTGCATGGCCACCATTCGTAGGCTCCATAAGGCTCTGATAATGTCCACATTGCCGGTTCAGCGTTGCCATGTGTGCTGGCAACAAAGGAAATAAATCCGGTTGTTGCCTGTGGGGACCCGTGATAGTAAACAGTAACACTGTCAAATGTTCCTGCAGATAGCGGAGAAAATCCATTTATTATAATTTCATCATTATTATGAGTAAAAGCAATATTTGCTCCGTGATACTTTACCGAATCAACAGTCATATTGCTTTTTAATGAAAAGTCAATATGGCTTAAATTGTTTTGAATTACAGTAAAATATGATGTTACGTCTCCGCTGATAAAATTAACGGATGGATTTATTACCCAATTAAATCTGTGATATTTCAGGTCGTATTCCTGTCCTACAAATCGTTTTGGTGTTTGCGAGAGCCTTGAGGCCTTAAAAGCATCATCAAGAGCAATTTGTTTAAAAGCGTCCACATTAAAAATTTGAGCTTTTACTAATGATGTTAAAAGCAAAAAAATAATAACAAAGTATAATTTTTGCATAGCTTGTGTTGTTTTTATCAAGAGCAAATTTATAATAATTTTGTTGCACGCTTGACAAGAGATTTATTATAGCAAAAGAGGCTGTTTAAAAACAGCCTCTTTGAAAAAATGAAAAAGATTTATTTTAATACATATCACCCATTCCGCCTCCTGGCATTGGTGGCATAGCTGGTTTATCTTCTTTTATTTCTACAACAACAGTTTCTGTTGTTAGCAACATTCCTGCAATTGAAGCTGCATTTTCGAGTGCTACTCTGGTAACTTTAGTTGGGTCGATAACACCTGTTTCAAACAAGTTTTCGAATACTTCGGTACGGGCATTAAAACCGAAATCGGCTTTGCCTTCTTTAACCTTTTGAACTATTACGCTACCTTCAAGTCCTGCATTTTCAACAATCATACGCATTGGCTCCTCAATTGCCCTGCGAATAATATCTATACCTGTTTTTTCGTCTGCATTATTGCCTTTTAAGTCTGCAATAGCCTCTATGGCACGAATATAGGCAACTCCGCCACCCGGAACAATACCTTCCTCAACTGCTGCACGTGTTGCATGCAAAGCATCGTCAAAGCGGTCTTTTTTCTCTTTCATTTCAACTTCCGAAGCTGCGCCAACTTTAATAACGGCAACACCGCCGGCAAGTTTTGCCAATCGTTCCTGTAATTTTTCACGGTCATAATCACTTGTGGTGGACTCCATTTGAGCTTTTATCTGAGCTACGCGGGCATCGATACTTTCTTTGCTGCCAAGGCCTTTTACTATAGTGGTGTTTTCTTTATCAATGGTAACTTTTTCTGCCTGACCAAGATAGCTAAGGTCTGCGTCTTCAAGTTTATAGCCTTTTTCTTCGCTAATAACAATACCTCCGGTTAAAATAGCAATGTCTTCGAGCATTTCTTTACGGCGATCGCCGAATCCGGGAGCTTTAACAGCCGCAACGCGAAGTGAACCACGCAATTTATTAACAACTAATGTGGCAAGAGCTTCGCCTTCAATGTCTTCGGAAATTATCAACATCGGACGACCGGTTTGAACAACTTTTTCAAGAATTGGCAATAATTCTTTCATGCTGCTGATTTTTTTGTCGTAAATAAGCATGAAAGCGTTGTCAAACGATGTTTGCATTTTTTCGGTATCGGTTACAAAATACGGAGAAAGATATCCGCGGTCGAACTGCATACCTTCTACAACATCTACTGTGGTATCAGTGCCTTTGGCCTCTTCGATGGTGATAACACCTTCTTTTTTAACTTTTTTCATGGCCTCGGCAATTTGCTTACCGATTTCGTTATCATTGTTGGCAGAAATAGTAGCAACCTGCTCTATTTTTTCAAAGCTGTCTCCAATTTCTCTGGATTGTTTTTTAAGATTTTCAATTACAGCAGCCACGGCTTTATCAATACCACGTTTTAAATCCATGGGATTGGCACCGGCAGTTACGTTTTTAAGTCCTGTATTGAAAATAGCCTGAGCCAAAACGGTTGCAGTAGTGGTTCCATCACCGGCAGCATCATTGGTTTTGCTTGCAACTTCTTTAACCATCTGAGCTCCCATATTATGTATTTTTTCCGGAAGTTCAATTTCTTTTGCAACGGTAACGCCGTCTTTTGTTATAGTGGGAGCACCATATGATTTTTCAATAATTACATTACGCCCTTTGGGTCCTAAAGTAACTTTAACGGCATTTGATAATGCATCAACTCCTTTTTTAAGTTGTTCGCGGGCTTCTACGCCATATAGAATCTGTTTTGCCATATATTTCGATTTTTAAAATTTTAAATTAAATTATTGCCAATACATCGGATTCTTTCATTATTAAATAATCCTTACCATCAATGGTGATTTCAGTTCCGGCATATTTGCCATAAAGAACTACATCGCCAACTTTAACGGTGGTAGGCTCATCTTTTTTACCGGGACCGGCAGCCACTATGGTGCCACGTTGGGGTTTTTCTTTAGCAGTGTCGGGAATAATGATGCCACTACTGGTTTTTGTTTCAGCTTGTGCCGGTTCAATTACAACTCGGTCAGCCAGGGGTTTAATGTTTATCGTACTCATTTTTTTCATTTTTTTGTTCGTCGCGCATTGTCATTTTTTGTGCCAAAAAGAAAAACTGACATTTTTTCAGCTATTGTATGACAGGAAAACGAAATAATAATTTATAAGATTAACTTTTTGTCAGGTTGTCATTTTGAAAAAAAAACAAACCCATAATCAGGGTTTGTTTTCACTATATTATAAAAAAACAAACTATTCAAGAGGTGCCGCATTATTGTCTCCTTGCGGAGTATTAATGGGTGAAAGGTCATTCGACTCTATATATTTTTTCAAACGACTTTCTTCGGTTTGCCTTTCTCCTTTAGGAATAATAAAAATAGAAAGCAGACTTAAAGCAAGAATGATAAGTGCCATTGTCCATGTAGTTTTTTCAAGAAAGTCGGCAGTTTGTCTTACGCCCATAAATTGGTTCGACGACTGCATTCCTGCAACAAGTCCGCCACCTTTTGAGTTTTGAACCAATACAATAAGTCCCAGAAGGGCGCAAACAATAATCAATAAAACCACAAGAAAAACATAAAAACCCATAGAGCTGTTATTTAAAATGTTACAATTTCTTTTTCAAATTTTCAATTAGGGGTGCAAAGTAACTACTTTTTTCTGGATTAGCCAAAAGTAATTTTTCATACATGTGAAGAGCCTTTTCATAAGAACCTTGCTTTTCGTAGATAGAAGCTAAAGTTTCTGACACCAATTCAAATTTTTCGGTAGTACTTTCTTCAGCAAGATTCCTGCGATCGGGCAATCGGTTCAAGTCAATTTTTATGGTAGGCTCGGTATTAATAAATTTATCTATGATTTCTATGGTTTCTTTGTCCATATCCTCTGGATTTTCATGTATTGGTGTTTCCGGTGTTTTGTTCATGTTTAATTCAGCCAATCGTTCCTGCAAAATAGTCATGGGATCTTTTATTTCTTCTTTTATTGGCTTATTAATTTCATTATAAGTATTTTCTGTTATTGTAGAATTCTCATCATAAGTATTATTTTCAACCGATACTTCTTGTTCATTTTCTTGTATAGTAATGTTTGCCACAGGTGTTTCCAATAAAATGTCGTTTTTTTCTACGTCATCTTCTACATTGGCTAATGATTCATTTGTGATATTCTCTATTTCTAAAACACCTGTATTATCAGATTCTTTCGGTTCTTCCTTAATGTTTTGTAAATCAATTGAATCAGAATAAACATCAGCAACCGGAGGCGCAATGTTTATGTCATCCGGCGGGTTTTCATTATTAATTTCTTCTAAAACAACAGAATTATTTTCGTTTTCTTTACTTTCATTAATATGTGTGTAAAGCAAAAAACGGTTTGGAACTTTAAAACATGCATGCTTTAATTTATCCGAAAACTGTTCGGGAGAATCTTTGTGCAAGTTGAAAAGAAAAAGCATGTTAATGTGGCTCGAATAAGGATGTTGCTCAATTAAACGCAAAACTTCTTCGGGCGCAATATTTAGT
>CAZJYL010000235.1:0-4270 GCA_964550265.1 uncultured Bacteroidaceae bacterium | reverse complement strand
CAATTGCTCAAAAATTGAGTTACGGCTTTGAAATTCAGGTACTATTGTTTACATTTTCCCGACGATTTCCAAATCATTATTGCCGTTTAGCAAAGGAATAAATTCTTCTATTTCATTTTCCATTGCTGCAGCATCGCGGTTTTCTACACGGGCAATCATAATTCTGTCGTGATAAGTAGGCAAAGTGTTTTCCTTATCTGCCAAAAGTTCTTCGAATAGTTTTTCACCCGGGCGTAAACCCGTAAATTCGATTTTAATATCTTTTCCAAGAGTTAAGCCGCTAAGCAATACCATTTTTTGGGCAAGGTCAAGAATTTTAACCGACTTGCCCATGTCAAAAATAAAAATTTCACCACCCTGTCCCATTATGCCGGCTTCCAGAACCAAACTTACAGCTTCGGGAATAGTCATGAAATATCGTGTTACCGAAGCATCTGTAACAGTAATCGGGCCCCCGTTTTCGATCTGCTTTCTGAAAAGTGGAATTACCGAGCCATTAGAGCCCAGCACATTGCCGAAACGGGTAGTAATAAAACAAGTATTAGCTTTTTTATCATGAGCCTGAACATACATTTCGGCAATTCTTTTTGAAGCTCCCATAACATTGGTAGGGTTAACAGCCTTATCCGTAGAAATAAAAACAAATTTTTTTGTTCCGAATTCCATTGCAAGATTTGCCAATGTCCGAGTACCAAGCACATTATTTCTTACAGCCTCAGCAGGATTGGCTTCCATTATGGGAACGTGTTTATAAGCAGCTGCATGAAAAACAATATCGGGTTTATGATGTTCAAAAATTAAACGCATCTTTTTCTCGTCGCAAATATCACCAATAATGTTTTTATAATTTTTGACGTATCGCTGATTCAATTCGTTTTGTAAATGAAACATGGGTGTTTCTGCCTGATCGACACACAACAAAGTTTTGGGATGAAACTCGCTGATTTGTCTTACCAATTCACTGCCGATTGAGCCGGCAGCACCAGTAACCAAAACGACTTTTCCGGCTAAGTCCTGACCTATTCGCTCATTTGAAATTTTAATGACATCGCGTTCAAGCAGTTCCTCAATATTAATCTTCTTAATCTGCTTAAAAGAAAGCTCACCGTTAATCCACCTTCTAACAGGCGGAACCACCAGCACTTTTGTTTTATATTTCAAGCAAACATCAGTTATTTCAGCTTTACGAGCCGGAGATAAATTCTGAATAGACAATATTAGATGCGCTATTTGATTCTGACTTAATATTTCTTCCAATTTTTCGGCAGAAAATATTGTAATTCCTTCTATTTTTTTCCCAATTTTACGGATGTCATCATCAAAAAAACCAAAAACTTTATATTTTGAACCCGCATCTCTGTCAATAGCTCTTTTGGTAATAATTCCGCTTTCGCCGGCTCCAAAAATAACAACCCATGTTTTTTCCTTAGTCGGAGTGCGCATTTCGAGAAAAGCAACTTTTAGCAACACTCTGTATCCTAATATAAAGCATGCCGTCATCACAAGCTCTATTATTATTATGGAATAAGGAACAAGATTGGGGTAATTAAAAATATAATATGAGATAAAATTGGCAATAGCAAACAGCACACTACCTAAAATAATTGTCAGAGCAATTTTGAGTGCGTCATTAGTGCTTGTATAACGAATTATATTTTTATAGGTGCCAAAAATAAAAAACAAGAACAATCTTGTTGCAGTAATTATTACAAAGCTCAATTCCATGAACCGAATTTCAGTAGGGGCAATTTTAAAGTTAAAACGAACCTGAAAGCTCATGAATATAGAGAAAAGGACAATGCATAAATCAAAGAAAAGTATTGTCCATCTGGGAATAAATCTATCGGCAAAAACGTTTTTCAAAGCAAATGATATTTTGACAAAAATACAAACAATTTAAAGAGTTAAAATAAGAAATTGAAAATGTAATATTATGCAAAAAGGGCTTTCTGATTTTCAAAAAGCCCTTTTTATTAAAATTTAAAAGAATTTATCCTTTATAGAAAGGTGTTTTCACAATTACTGCTTTAAGAAGTTTTTCACGTACTTTTATAAATATTTCGGTTCCAACTTTTGACATTTCCGTAGCAACATAGCCCAGGCCTACACCAATTTTAATGCTTGGCCCCATAGTACCAGATGTAACACGTCCAATCGTTAAACCTTCGGCATTGCAAATTTCATAATCATGACGGGGAATCCCCTTGTCTATCATTTCAAATCCAATGAGTTTACGTTTTACTCCGTTAGTTTTTAAATTAAAATTGTATTCTTTATCAATGAAATCTTTGGAATCGTTGAATTTTGTAATCCATCCCAAACCTGCTTCAATCGGCGAAGTGGTATCGTCAATGTCGTTTCCGTAAAGGCAAAATCCCATTTCAAGTCGCAATGTGTCGCGTGCGCCAAGTCCGATAGGTTTAACTCCAAATTCGGCACCTGCTTCAAATACTGCTTTAAAAATTTTCAAGGCATCTGCATTTTTCATATAAATCTCGCAACCTCCGCTGCCGGTATAACCTGTTGTGGAAAATATTACGTCTTTGACTCCGGCAAAATCAATTACTTTAACAGAATAATATTCCATGTCCATGATTGATGTTTGCGTAAGTTTCTGCATTGCTTTCATGGCCAGTGGTCCTTGCACTGCCAGCTGAGAGTAATCATCAGACTCATTGGTGAAATCAACCCCAACTTTAAGTCCGAATTTTTCAGCATGCGGTACCAGCCAGTTCCAGTCCTTATCAATATTAGCTGCATTAACAACCAGCAAATAATTATCAGCAGCCATATGATAAATTAACAAATCGTCAACTATGCCGCCTTTGCCATTTGGCAAACAAGAATATTGTGCCTTGCCAACCGATAATAATGCTAAATCGTTACTTGTAACATATTGTAAAAAATCAAATGCTTTCGGGCCTCTTACCCAGAACTCACCCATGTGCGAAACATCAAAAACGCCAATGCCCTTACGCACAGTTTCATGTTCAATATTAACGCCTTCGAATTGAATCGGCATGTAAAACCCTGCAAATTCAACCATTTTTGCACCCATCTCTTCATGCAATTTCGAAAATACTGTAGTTTTCATTTTTATAATATTTTTCTGAATTGATACAAAGTTAAATTAAATATTCACTAAAATAAAAAATAAGGAATAAATTATTTTGTTGAAATTTTAATCTTATTTAATACAAAAAAATAAAAGTGTCTGTTCAGACACTTCTATTTTAACCTTATAACACAAACCCAAAAACAAAAAGTATATTAAAAAACAGCCCTACTTTTTCAATCCACGATTGCGCAACAATGCATCAACCATAGGCTCGCGTCCACGAAATGCCACATACATCTCCATTGGGTCATATTTTCCACCCGGGGCCAATACTTTGTGGCGAAACTTAGATGCTAATTCTTTATTAAAAATATCGCCCGATTCCTCAAAAGCTTCGAAAGCATCGCTATCCAAAACCTCACTCCAGACGTAGCTGTAATAACCGGCGGAGTAACCACCACTAAAGACATGATTAAAATAAGTTGAACGATATCGGGGCAAAATTTCTTTAATCAGCCCCATGCGTTCCATCGAGGCTTTTTCAAAAGCAAGCACGTCAAAATTTTTAGTGTTTTCCAAAGTGTGATAATCCATGTCCAGCATGGCGGCAGCAACAAATTCCACAGTAGCAAAGCCCTGATTGAAGTTTCCGCTATTCTTTATTTTATTTATTAATTCATCGGGAATTACTTCTCCTGTTTTATAGTGTTTTGCATATAATTTAAGCATCTCGGGATGTAATGCCCAATGTTCCATTACTTGCGAAGGGAGTTCAACAAAATCACGCGGCACAAATCCCGAAAGGCGTTTATATGTAACATTGCTAAAGAATCCATGAATGGCATGTCCAAACTCATGGAAAAAAGTTAATGTTTCATCAAGGTTAAGCAATGCCGGAGTGTTTGATGTTGGGGGAGTAAAATTCATTACTATACTTACAACGGGAGTTATATTTTTACCATTTAAAATATACTGATCCCTGTACGAAGTACACCATGCACCGCCACGCTTGGATGCACGAGGATGGAAATCCATATATAATACGGCAAGATGTTGATTATTTGTGTCTAATACCTCATACACTGTAACATCTTTGTGATAAACGGGAATGTTTTCAAGCTTTTTAAAGGAAATACCGTATAGTTTATTGCTGAGCAGAAATATTCCTTCGCGAACGTTATCCAAACTAAAATAAGGTCTAAGCATTTCTTC
>CAZJYL010000234.1:0-4299 GCA_964550265.1 uncultured Bacteroidaceae bacterium | reverse complement strand
GGATAAAATAAGCTTAGATGTCCATGAAGGTGAATTGTTGTGTATAATGGGTCAAAATGGAAGCGGAAAAACCACATTGCTACATATTATGAATGGGCTTATTATACCTGATAGTGGAGGTGTTTTTTTTAAAGGAAAAGAAATAAATGAGAAATCTCTTCGAAATCCGGCTTTTAATTATGAATTTAGGCAAAGTTCAGCTTATGTTTTTCAAAATCCCGATATTCAATTGTTTTGCAATAATGTATTTGAGGATTTATTATTCGCTCCGCTTCAGTTGGGAGTTTCACAAGAGGAAGCTGAAAAACGCGTAACCGAAATAATGTCATTTATTGAAATTGAGCATTTGAAATACCGGCCCATATTAAGCCTGTCAGGTGGCGAAAAAAAGAAAGTTGCAATTGCGTCTGCTCTTATATTAAATCCCGATTTAATATTATTTGATGAGCCACTATCAGGACTTGACCCAAAGACACAAAACAAAATTATTAATCTATTAAAAGAGCTGCATAATTCAGGCAAAACAATAGTATTTACTACGCATAATATTGATTTAATAAAATACTTGCAGCCCCGTATTGCAATTATATCACATAATCACACAATTATAAAGATTGAAGAAACTGAGAGCATAATAAATGATGAAGATTTTTTAAGTAGCATAAATATAATATGAAACATAATATTGAATAACAAACTGTTTTGTAAATTCAATAAATAAAGGCAACCTTTACACTACAATATAATCCTTTAAAAAATCTTTTATGAAACTAAAGGCATCCAGCATATTTTCAATCGCTTTAGGTGTCATTTCTTCTTTAAAATCAAACTCATAAGCACGAACATGCAATACGTAAGCCTCGGGGGTTTTATTATATATTTTTCTGCATAAATCTATAACATAAGCAGTTGAAACAGCATGCATCGTAAATTCAATTGTGGCATCATTTGGTTCAACTTTTTCAAGACGAAAGCTTTCTACATCTTCAACAATGCTGGCATCTACAAATATAACCATGTCATATTCCGAGGCAGTAGCAGCATCTTCGATGTTAAGCTGATAATTACAGTCGGTAAATACATTTTTAATATTTGTATCTTCAATCCACTTTTCGGTCAGTTCAATAAACCTCTCTCCTATCCCATCATCCATCCGACCGGCATTGCCATAACCATATATCAAGATTTTTTTCATTTAATTATTGCAAAAAATTTAATGCATTTAAAATTACCAAAAAAATAAGTCTGCCGACAATGCCGACAGACTTATTTAGTCATAATTAACATTTATGATCTGTATTGATCTATAAGGTTTCCATTAGAGTCAATCAATTTGATATCGAGAGGCATTTTACCTAAAGCATGTGTAGCACAGCTCAAACATGGGTCATAGGCACGAATGGCCATCTCAACCTGATTTTTCATTGGCTCGGTTATTTCTTTTTGACCGGTCATCATACGACGGGCAACAAAATTTACCGATTGGTTCATTGGTTCATTATTGTTTGTAGTAGAAACAATGAGATTTGCCATTGTTATCTGGTCGTGCTCGTTTATTCTGTAATGATGGAACAGAGTACCACGTGGAGCTTCGATTAAACCAACACCTTCATTTTGTTTAGTTCCTTTTACAACAAGCTCACCTTTAAGAAGATCAGGATCATTTAATAATTCCTTAATCATCTCTGCAGCATGTAATGTCTCAATCAAACGAGCCCAGTGAGTATGTAAACAATAGTTATTAGGTTTACCGTTAGTTTGCGACTTAAAGAATTCGAATTCTTTCTGTGCTAATGGAGTAGGAATAAAGTCACAAGTATTTAAACGGGCAAGCGGACCAACCCTATACCATCCTTTTTCTTTGCCAAGATGTTTAATATATGGGAATTTCATATAGCTCCATGAGCGAACTTCTTCCTCAATATATTTGTTGTATTCCTGATAGTCAACGTCATCGAGAACTTTATTTCCATTTGCATCTACAGCACGGAGAACACCATGATACAAATCCAAGGCGCCGTCTTTTCTGACAAGGCTGAGGTGATTTGATGGGAAATAAGCAAATCCATCAATAACCGCCTTATTCTTCATGTAATAATCCTTGAACAACTGAAGAGCTGCATCAGCCCAAGCTATCATTTTATCAATGTTCATTATATCTGAACCATTGAGTAAGAATGCTTTTTCTTCTTCACTTAAATGCTTGTTAATTCCACCAGGGATTGCTCCGGTTCCATGTATTTTCTTACCTGCTGTTCTCTCTATAATTTCTTGTCCGTATTTACGCATCATAACGCCCTGAACAGCCAATTCCGGGAAATTAAGAGCAACACCAAATACATTACGAATTGCAGGATCGGCATCGTATCCTAAAAGAAAATCTGGAGAAGAAAGATGGAAAAAATGAAGTGAATGAGATTGAAACATCTGTCCGTAATGCATTAAACGACGCATTTTTTCGCCTGTTGGAGTTAATCCAAGTCCTGTTCCTGCTCCAACAATAACATCAAGAGCTTTAGCAGCAGCTAAATGGTGACTTACAGGACAAATACCACAAAGACGTTGAACAAGCACAGGAGCTTCCCAATATGGACGGCCCTGAACAAAACGTTCAAATCCTCTAAATTCAACAATATGAAGGCGCGATTGCGCAACATTCAGATTGTCATCAAGCTGAATGGTCACTTTTCCATGACCTTCAACGCGGGTTACTGGTTCTATTGTTATTTTTTGTGCCATTGTTTTTTTCGTTTTTTGATTAGTCAAATTTTACCACTTCATATGGAATATTCATCGGGTTACCGGTAACAAGAGCAGCTACGGCTTCCCATATCAAATCGGCGCGTGGTGGACATCCGGGTAAGAAATAATCAATTTTCACAATTTCGTGACAAGGATACACCTTATCAAGAATAATTGGAAGTTCCTCATCATTTGGTAAAATCTTTTCGGTATTTAGACCAACGGTGGGACCATTAAGGTATGCTTCTTCCAAACATTCTTTCACCGGGATTCCATTGCGCATGGCAGGTAACCCGCCCATAATTGCACATTCGCCCAAAGAAATTAATATTTTACAATTTTTGCGAAACTGCTTAAGGACATGGACGTTTTCGCTATTACAGCATCCACCCTCAATAATGCCTATATCGCATTGTTTTGTAAATGTTTTGATATCATCAATAGGAGACTTATTGAATTCAACAAGTTCAATGAGTTTCAAAATTCTATCATCAATATCAAGAATTGACATATGACATCCAAAGCATCCTGCCAAGGAAGTAGTTGCAACAATTGGTTTACTCATTTTAATTCCTCCTTATTAATTGATTGATTCAATGTCTGATCCGATAGGCTTTTTATCATATTTGCGTTTTCCAATAGTATCTATAAAGCCAACTTCTTTTTTAAGAATACAGCCTACAGGACAAATGTCCATAGCTTTTTGAGCCAATTCATCCGACATATTGGCTGCGAGTTCTAAATCAATATTGATTTCAAGGTTTTGGCCTCTGCCTTTGAATGCAAAAATACTTCTGCCTTGTTCATCTTTTATCATGCGAATGCAGCGTTTGCAAAAAATACAACGATTGCGCTCAAGATAAATTTTAGGAGCTCTTGCTTCAATGTTTCTACGTTCAAATGTATATGGGAAACGTGGAACCATCATTTGATATTTGTATCCTAAAGCTTGTAAATCGCAATTGCCGCTCTTTTCGCAAGAAGGACAAAAATGATTACCTTCAACAAACAACATTTCAACAATAGCCTTACGAATATCAGTGAGTTCTTCGGTATTGTTTTCAATTACCATTGATTCCTCAATAGGTGTTGTGCAAGCTGCCATATTTCTGCCGTTAACCTTAACGGTACAAATACGACAAGAACCTGCGGGAACAACATCTCTCATGTGACATAGCACAGGAATGTAAACGCCATTGTCGGCTGCAGCATCAACAATGTATTGGCCTTTTTTACCAACACACTCTTTGCCGTCTATTGTGAATTTTATTGTATCACTCATAGTGTTATTCTCTTTTTGGTTTTAAAATAAATGTAATTATTCGTGGACAACGGGTTTACGTCCAACAGCTTCACAAGATTCAACAATAGCTGAATCCATATCAAACAAACTTGCATATTCAACGTCTTTTACACGTGCATCATACAAATGTTTGAAATTTTTAATGGTAGTTGCTATTGGGTTAGATGAGGTTTGTCCAAGACCGCATCGTGTGGTTTTTCTGATGATTTCACTCCATGCTGCCATATCATCAATATCTTTTTTAATGGCATTAC
>CAZJYL010000233.1:0-4366 GCA_964550265.1 uncultured Bacteroidaceae bacterium | reverse complement strand
CCGAATTTCAGGCTGTTTATAATGCATTTAATACAAAACCACACGCCGATACTGCCGCATTTATGAATGCAATGGTTTATTCACTTGATACGGCCGGATTGTTGGATAAAATGGATTTATTATACATATTGGCTAACAATAATTCATACAACGCAAATATTAATTGGATAAATCCAAGTACTTTTACACTTACTGACCCGGATACGACAAATCCTCAATTTTTTAGATATCAAGGTTATCGTGGAAACGGATCATCTATGTATTTGTCAACTAATTATACACCATATAATCACGAAACAAAAGTATCAACAAATAGTGTTACTCTCGGTGTTTGGATGTTAGATTGGGGTAGTAATAGAAATGTCGCCGCAGGTACAAATGATTCCTATGATGTACGTACTGAAATTCAAGTTTACGGTAGCGGAACCTATCCAAGAGGTTTTGCGAATTCGGCTGGTAATCCAACAAATCCATCAACAGCTACTGGTGCAGAGGCAGGTCTTCATATTATTACAAGACGAAGTAGTAGTGATAATGAATATTATTGTAATAATGTTAGCATAGCAACTAGTACAGCCGCATCATCAAAAAATTCAAGTCAAAATGATATATGTATACTAGCTAAAAGTCTTTATAACGGCCCTGGTGCCGAAGCTTTTTTTTCAGGAAGACTTAGTATTGTTTTTTATATGGCAGGCATTACAGATAATGAGGCAAGTGTTTTATTTACAATATTTGATACATATATGACAGCAATTGGTTTATAACATGAAAAAATTTTTATTTTATATTGTACTAGTTATATTTTCAATAACACTTAAAGCCGAAACATATTATGTGTCAACAATAGGAGATGATAATAATCCAGGCACTATTGTACAACCTTTTTATAACTTGAACCACGGTATTTTACAATTAGTTGCTGGCGACACATTATTTATTCGCTCAGGTGTTTATTTAGTTACAAGTGCAGTATCTATTTCGGCAAATCCTAATAATGGCACAAAAGATAACCCAATTGTTGTTATGGGATATCCTGGCGATAATTCACGTCCAATTATAGATGGTAGTTTACTTAACAATACAACTTTATTGAGGATAGAGAATAAATCACATTGGATAGTAAAAAACATTGAAATAAGGGAGTCACATGACACTGATGGTGTTTATACAAATTTCTGTGGTATTAATTGTTATAGTTCTAATCAGATAAAGCTGGAAAATATAATTGTACATGATATTGATGGACAGGGGTTTAGAATTCAAGATTGTGATACGATTTATATAAGAGATTGTGATTCTTACAATAATTACGATCCATATAATGGTGGTGGTAAAGCAGATGGATTTCAGATAAATGGTGCACCTGGTAAGGTTGCCATGGTTTATTTTGACCGATGTAGAGCATGGAATAATTCAGATGATGGATGGGATTTTCTTGATAACACAAGAGGAGTAGTTGACTCCTGTTGGGCTTGGAATAATGGTTATGATACAGACGGTAGCGGACAAGGATTTAAGGCTGGTTTACAAACTGGCCCGCCACCATCAGAGGCTTATGTCTTTACAAATAACGTGGCAGTATATAATTCTCATGGTGGAATGAGGGCAAACTGTAATAATCAGGAGTGGTTTATTGATAGTAGATGGTATAATAATACTGTTGCTTTTAATTTAGAATATGGCTTCAATTCTTCAAATCTTCCTGGTGCTCAAATGTATACTAATATTTGGAGAAATAATATATCTTACAATAATGTGTTAGGGGATTATTGGGAGGATGCATCAACTTTTATAAGAGATCACAATTCGTGGGATTCAGGAATAACATTGACGGATGTTGATTTTATATCAGTAGATAGTACGGGTATTTCAGCACCAAGAAATTTGGATGGCACATTACCTAAAAATGATTGTTATGTTAATTTTTTAAAATTACACAGAACATCTGATTGTGTAAATGCTGGTATTGATGTTGGACTTCCTTATAAAAGTACTGCACCAGATATTGGTGCGTTTGAAACTAATAATATATTTTATGTGTCAACTACGGGTAATGATAGCAATCCCGGTACAATATCACAACCATGGGCAACTTTATTACAAGCATTTACATCTACATCAGTTTTACCTGGAGATTCGGTTTTTATTAGAGGTGGTGTTTATTATATTATAACAAATGGAACTGGTGTTAGATGTACGCGTAATGGTACATCAGATAATTGGATAACATATATTAATTATCCTAATGAAAAACCTATTATGGATTTTGGTAATATGACGGCAGGTAATATAACATATCCCGGATTAAGAAACGATGGCGTGGTTTTAAGCGAGGTTAATTATATAAAACTTTATGGTTTGACTGTAAGAAATGTAAAACAATATTTTAATCGCAATTATGCTAGGGGAATATATTTAAGAGATGGTATTGCAACAATTGAGAATTGTATAGTATATGATTGTTGGGGGCATGGCATTCATTCTCAATTTAGTGTAACAGCTAAAGAGAATGATACGCACTATATAATTAATTGTGATTCATATAATAATTGTGATAGTATTTCTGGCGACCCGCTTGGGTCAAACGCAGGAGCAACTGGTGCAGGATTTGATGCTTGGACTGACGGCATAAATGGAAAGACCTATTTTATTAATTGTCGAGCTTGGGGAAATTCAGATCAGGGATATTCCATTGGGTCAGATGCTTATATGAGAGCTGAGGATTGTTGGTCGTTCGATAATAAAGCATATGGTAATGGTAGTGGTGGTGGTTTTAAATTGGGGTGGCAAGATATAGATACACCAGATTTGAGAAGAGAAATTATTAATTGTGTTGCCACATATAATGATAGTTATGGCTTTTTTACTAATGAAAATGGTTCTGGTACGGAAGAGGAGTGGAATGCTGTTAAATCAAATCACTATAATAATATTTCATACAACAATGAAGGATATGGTTTTATAATTCAAAATACTCGTCAATCAGAAGAGTTGCAACGGTGGCGTAATTTTTCAAACAACATATCGTATAAAAATGGGAGTGGAAATGTATTTGATGCGGCCGGGGCGGCAAAATATTCCGGTTCGAATAATTCGTGGGATATTCCACTTACAGTAAATGATAATGATTTTATTAGTCTTGATACTACGGGAATGACAACATCACGACAATCAGATGGTTCATTACCCAACAATAATTTTTATAATAGATTTTTAAAACTCTCACCAACATCAAATCTTGTTGATGCCGGAATAAATGTCGGGCTTCCCTATAAAGGTTTAGCACCCGATTTAGGACCTTTTGAATACAATCCACCAACACAAATCATTGCTGATCATACTGTTGTAGATAAATATGATGATATACCACAAAGATGGATAGATTCTGTTAAGACAATGTGGGTGTCTGTTGCTGGTGAATCACATTCACAAGCATATAGAACGGGGGCTCAACTTCTTGAAAATATTAATTCTAAATATGCCGTATCTATTCGTGAATCTGGTACGCCTGATCCTTATACTACAAATAATCTCAGGCTGAGTAGAGCAACATGGGGTGATTTAAACAATTCTTCTGGGTGGATATATGGTTATGGCGAAGAAGATTGGTACACAAGTACAACTGCTATAAATAGAACTAAGGCGGGTTTAGATTATTGTAATAATAATGGACCAGTATTGGCGGCGCTTGGTTTTGGTTGGTGTTGGGATCCCGACGAACAAGTAGAAGCAATGGATGTATATAATGAAGTCACACAAGAATATGATGAATATTGTCGGACTAACGATTATTTAACTAAAGTATTTTTCACCACAGGTCCTGTTGATGCTACAAATGCATCAGGAATTGTTGGATATTATAAATATCTCGCATATGAAGCGATACGTAATTATGTATCACAGATTGATAATGCAGTATTGTTTGATTATGCCGATATTCTTTGTTATGATGACGATGGAACTGGGCCTAATACCGCGTCTTATAATGGTAATGTATTTCCTATAATAACTCAAGATAATGTTTCCCCAGAACAAACAGGACATATATCAAACACTGGCGCATTAAGATTAGGAAAAGCTTTATGGTGGATGTTAGCTAGAATTGCGGGATGGGATGGAAATCCTGAAATCATAAGTGAAACAGATATAACATTTTTTACTATAAATAATCAAATAGGACCAGCAATAATAAATACTACAAATCATACTGTTAATGTACAAGTTGTATATGGGACAGATCTCACATCACTTATACCAACAATAACAGTTTCGGGTGTCGAAACTATATATCCATCACGTGGTGTTGCAAAAAATTTTACTTTTCCTATTGTTTATACTGTAACATAGTTTAGTTCATCACAAA
>CAZJYL010000232.1:0-4386 GCA_964550265.1 uncultured Bacteroidaceae bacterium | reverse complement strand
GTGTTTTTGCACCTTATACGGATATTCCCTGCAACCTTTTGTTTTTCGAAGCCGGGGGACCAACCAATGATATTTGGTATTACGAAATACTTCCACCTGAAGATCGCAAAAAATACAGCAAAACCAAGCCTATACAGCCCGAAGAATTTGCAGAAGCTACGCAATGGTGGAACAACCGCACAGAAAATGAAAATGCGTGGAAACTCAACCGTACTGAGGTAGAAACTTTTGATGAGGAAGGAAAACTACTCAATGTAAACCTTGACCAAAAGAACCCCAATAGAAAAAGTGAATTTGAGTATAAGGATCCGAAAATTTTGTTTGATTCCATTATGAAAAAAGAAGAGGACGTCTTTAACTTAATGAAAGCCATCCAAAACGAAATATGAATTTTGATAAATTAGCCAATATCGTTGTTTTTGTAAACAATCGCTTACAGGCAAAAGCTACATCTGCCGTGAATATGGCTTTAACCGTACGCAATTGGTTAATCGGTTTTTACATCGTGGAATTTGAGCAAAACGGAGAAGACAGAGCAGTCTATGGTACAGAGCTGCTGAAAAACCTTTCAGAAAATATTTCTAAACGTGATATTGACGGGTTTTCGGTTACTAATCTGCGACTTTTCAGACAGTTTTATTACAGTTTCCCGGAAATTGCTCATTTATTTAAAGAAAATGCAAAGAATCCGATACTTTTATCTGTAGCTGAAGATTTAAAAAAAGGGGGTATCCAAATTCATCAGTCAGCGACTGATGAATCTATAAACACAAGCCAATCAATTCGTCAGTCAGCGACTGACCAATTACAAAATACAGGGAATCAGGTAGATAAGGATATTCTGATAAAGTTATCTTCAGAGATGCTTCAGTCTCTTTCGTTTACACATATCAGTTTATTGTTGGGAATTAATGATCCACTTAAACGAAGTTTTTATATTGTGGAAGCGATAAAAGGCGTTTGGAGTGTTCGGGAGCTAAAAAGACAGATCAATTCTCTGTATTTCGAACGTTCGGGATTAAGTAAAGATAAATTAGCTTTAAGTAAATTGACGGCAGAGGGTGTGCATCCCGAATCCAACACCTTGCGAAATCCGATGGTTTTTGAGTTTTTGGGTTTGCCCATTAATGAAACCTTACACGAATCCCAATTGGAAAAAGCATTAATGGATAATCTACAACAGTTCTTGCTGGAATTGGGCTATGGTTTTTGTTTTGAAGCACGGCAAAAGCGGATTCTGATTGATGATGAATATTTCTTTATAGACTTGGTTTTTTACCACCGGGTACTGAAATGCCATGTTTTGATAGACCTGAAAACGGAAGCATTTACACACGAAAATATAGGGCAATTGGATGTTTATCTGCAATATTACAAGGATAAAATAATGTTGCCGGATGACAATCCACCCGTAGGAATTTTATTGTGCACCAAAGCCAAGCCACAAATGGTGCGTTATGCCACTACCAATAAAGACAATCTACTGGTCAATGAATATCGGATTCAACTTCCGGATGAAGCAGAATTACAACGGTTTGTGGAAGAACAATTAAAGAGTTTATAAGAATGAAAGATAATTGGAAAAGAACTAAAATTAGCTCATTTTTATCTGAAGCAGATAATAAAATAGAAGTGTTACCTAATAAAGAATACACTTTACTTGGTTTAAGCCTGGAAGGAAGAGGGCTGTTCGTAAGAGAACAAAAATTGGGTAGTGAAATTAGTGGCAAATATCTTAATGAAGTTATTCCGGATCAATTTATTTACAGTAGGTTATTTGCTTGGAAAGGTGCATTCGATTATACAAGGGAAGAGTTCAGAAACTCCTATGTTTCCAATGAGTTTCCGGCTTTTAATCTAGACGATTCAAAAGCTGACCTAAAATTCATTTATTATTATTTTGTACAACCCAAAATTTGGAATGAAGTTGAGCAATATTGTATCGGAGTCACTAAGGCTAGTAGAAATAGATTTAAAGAAAAATATTTTCTCGATTTAGAAATCCCCCTTCCTCCTTTATCCGAGCAAAAACGCATTGTTGCCAAAATAGAAAGTATAAAGAGCAAAATAGAAGCTATACAAAAGTTAAGAGCCGGGCAGGAGAAGGAGATGAATAATTTAATGTTTTCAATTTATGAGGAAGCAGAAAAGTTCCACAGAAATGTCCAGCTAAAGAATATTTTAATTTCTTCTAAAAATTGGGAAAAACCTATCGTTGGGAAAAAATATCGGCAAATGGGAATACGAGTATGGGGGAAAGGGGGATATGAGAGAGAGATTTTGGATGGAGAAGATACTAAGTATCAGAAGCTGATGAAAGTTGAAGAAAATGATTTAGTCATTAATAAAATCTGGGTAAGAAATGGAGCATTGACTATTGTTAATAAGGAACTTGAAGGCTCTTATGTATCTACTGAGTTCCCAACTTTTAAATATGATTTAAATATTCTTCACCCTTTATGGCTTAGTTTCCTAATAAAACAAAAGAAATTCTGGGATTTATGCTCAGAAAAATCTTTTGGAACGAGTGGTAAAAACAGAATAAAACCTGAAGAGTTTTTAAGGGTTGAAATACCCCTACCTTCAATGGAAGAACAAAACAGAAAAGTTGGTATTTTAGAAAAAGCCAACCGGATTAAAGAAGTGCACAAAGAACAAGCAAAAGGATTAGCCGAACTTCTGCCAAGTCTATTGGATAAGGCGTTTAAAGGAGAATTGTAAATATGAATAAACAAAATCTATGAGCCAAACTTTACAAATAATTCTTGGGCTACTAACACTAATTTCGGTTGTTGGTGGTTTTGTTTACTGGCACTTTAAAACTATAAACAGTTTCAAAGACCAAATAAACGATTTAAAAATTCAAATGAAAGATTTGGAACACAGAGACAATTTGCAACAACAAACAATTGACCAATTGAAAGACTTATTCCCTATCTTGAAAGATGCCGTTGAATTTATTAAAAATCAAAAACAATCAAAGAAATGAGCAATCACATAGACTTCGGACGACTATCTTATTTAGGAGATAGATTAAAAGCTGGACTTGCTACAAAGCAAGAGCGAGATGAGTATATGCTGATACTTTATAAAAACGGTAACATTACTCAACAACAATACAATGAGTATATAGCAAATGGAAACAAGGCAAACACGGACGAAATTGTAAATGCTGCATTGGCAGTTGGAGCAGTTTTATTAATTGGATATTTAATAAGTGAAATGTTTAAAAGCAAGTAAACCCAACGAAATTTGCAAGCACAATTAAAAACCGCACAAGCCAACACACGACCAAAGTTTTTAATAGAGCTTGCAAAGCCGACCCAAGAGAAAAATTGTTTAAAAAAATTTCCAACGCTTCAAAAAAAATTAAAACATCCGACACACAGCCCGACAAAAAAGCACTCGACAAATGACACAAACGGACGACATAAAAATGGTTGTAACCCACGACAGACAGGGAACGCCAGCCTATAACAAGCAGTTTTGCAAAAAGCGGGTTAAGTGCTTCTATTGAACGTTTTCGGAATGAAAAATATTATCTTAGTATCAAATTTTATCGATAAAACTCGGCAGGTATCAAACTGTAGAACCGCCTGACTTAAGTTGACATTGCTAAAATTTATATCAAATTAAATTAATCAATTGTAAAAATGAAACCAACAAAAAATCGAGTACTATGTAAAGATTGCGGAAAATATAAAATGCTTTTTGAATCTGAAAAAAAGGCAAATACTTTTATCAAATTTAACGGAAATGAAATAGAAGCAGAGTCAGGTTATAAACCTGAAAGAAGTTATTATTGTATTTACTGTGGAGGTTGGCACCTAACAAGTCAAAAAGAATATATTGAAATAAAATCAAAAACTGAAATTTTATTGGAAAAATACAATGAAGAAAAAGAAAGAAAAGCGAAATTACTACAAGAAGAAAAATTAATAACAGAAAAAAAGCAAAGAGAATTAAAAAAGATGATAGCATCACTTGAAAAAGATGTTAATAAATTACAACTATTAGACACAAATTCAATAAATTTAGAAATTGCTTTACAAACTGTAGCAAACAAATTAGAAAAAATAAAAGAATACAAAAAATACTCTTTTAAAGGCAGTAACAAAAGAATAAAGGATGTACAAGAAAAAATCATGATAATTAAATGTAAAATAGCTTGAAATATCTTATACCATCTCGAACCACCATAATCATATTATCAAAAACTTACCTTGCCGCCCACCTCATCAATCCTCTTTTTTATCATTAATATGCGAATACAATCGCTTTTAATAAACAATTAATAATCAGCCACATATTCGACAACAAACGACTACAAGCAGTTATAGTCGAAAGTAAGTGTTTAATAACCGACTTATTAAAAATAGTCATCTT
>CAZJYL010000231.1:0-4388 GCA_964550265.1 uncultured Bacteroidaceae bacterium | reverse complement strand
GTCATCATATGTAGTCTTTGCGCTGTCTCCAATACGTGGACGTATAAGTGCTAAAAATTCTGTTCCGGTCATATTGTTACCTCCTTAATTTCCTGTTTTTTAAATGTCGTACCCATAAAGTAATCTGCCATAGACACTGCCTCTTCCACTTTATTGGCCAGAAGCAGAGATGCCACCCTTGCCAGAGGAACCGCCATTGACTCGGGTAGGTTTATCGTACTGTCGGCAGATACCACTGCCGCCGGGTAACCAAAATACCAAAGCTCAACGCTGTCTTCTCCTGAGTGCAAAACGCCCCCAGAAACACTGAACTCTCCCTCATCAGGAATATCAGTGTGAACATTAAAAAGTTCTATTCCATCACTATCAAAGGCTTTAATAAGACTAAGATACTCTGAAGGGAGGCTGGCGGAGTCATTAATTATGGTTAAGTCAGAGTTCATCCTAAACAGCGGGCCGCTAAGCCTTGCGCTCTCTTCTGCCATAAGCCTGAGAGCGTCATTGATGCCGTTGATTATTTCCCAATCGGACATCTTGCTTTTATATGTATCGCCTATGTACAGTCGCACCTTATACATAACGTCATTTGCTATCATTTAATCCACCTCACCATGGCCCCTGACCTGTAATCAGACGGGAAGACTGCTTCCCTCTGAAATACTGGCTCAGCGTATTTGCATACCCGCTCCCGTTCGCGAACTCAAAATCGGACACAGTTGCCTGTTTACCTTGAATAATAGCCACAGTCCAATCTACTACTACATTGAACAACTCATCTCCAAAGGGTATCGTGGAGCTTCTGTTCGCTAACTTTACAAACTGTGGAATATAATCGACCACTATCTCTTTTGTCTCGGTCGTTGCCGGGTAGAGGGTAATTTTATCTCCTGAGGTTTGATAATAAGGAGAGGAGTCCTCTAGCCCCGTAATTGAAAGGGCATCTGTCAGGCTATATAGGGGGACCAGTATCCTGCTGTCCGTCTTGTTGGCAACACCAAAAATCTTAGCTATGCCATCAGTAACTGTAGCCTCTCCAACAGCATCAGTGGTATACTCAACCACCTTGCGTAAAATACTTGAATTCATATAGACACCGTAATTGTAAATACCAAGCAGTGCCCTGTTAAGGAACGCCAGAGCGTCTACTTCGTCTGGGTACGGTGTATTCGTGTCTCCAAGCCGCCTTTTGACTTCTAGGAGAATCGCTCTGGCGGTAATCATTTATCTATCCTCGGCCTCTGACTTCAATATAGCCCTGATTATTGCCTCTCTGCCTGCTCTGGGCCCGACCTGTATTCCAAGCTGTTTAGCATACTCTGTCAATTCAGATTTTGTCGCCGCTTCAAGCTGTTCCTGTCTATCGGGAGCTGGCTCGCTCATAGCATCTATTTCTTCAGGAGTGAAGTTAGGCTCTTCGGTGACAGGCTGTTCGGCTTTTACAATAGGAATATTCTTATACGGGTCAAGGATCGTAGCCTTTGCAGTAGGGAGCACGCCCATGCCTCTCTGGGTGATAGCAAATCTTGGGTACTCTGAGCGTCCGATTACCTTGCGGAGTCCATCGACATCCTGTACTTCTGCCTGCGGGATGCAACAGCTCATAAGCATATTTATCTGTGCGCCTGAGAGCTTAATGGGCCGCCTTGTGGGATACTCTTTTACTATGCCGTTGAGTCCACATGTAAAAACAGGGACTTCCGGCGACAGCATATCAACTACCGATACTTCATAAATCTTTTCTGGCTCGTAGAAAGATGACATTTTATCCTCTCCTCTGGAAGTAAAAAATAAGGAGGGAGCCGAAGCCCCCTCCTATATTTGTTGATTAGTCAGGTTAGACCTAGGCTCCGAGTGTAGCTACGAAGGTCTTGTCGGCTACTGCCCAACCGCAGATGCCAGTTCCGGCAGTTGCGGGGTCTGACACTGTGAGCGTTACAGTTTTAGTCGCCGTCCATGCCGCCTTCGGAAGTGTGACCGTTACCTCAAGTTCACCGTTTGTCATATTGTGTTCTCCGGCGGCAGGGCTGATGGTTGCCACGCCCGTGTCATCGGTGTCTGCTATCGCGAGAAGGACAGGGCCGTTATACCAATCGTGGACCTCTCCTGCCGCATTTTCGAGGGTGACTTTTACCTTATAAACGATGTCAGCCTGAGCCGCCGCCGCCGCAGAGGGAGCCGCAGTTGCAGGTGTGCATTTAAACACCATGTCTCCGCCCATAGCTTTGACGAGCAGATTAATAAGTGCTAGCGCGTCCGCTACGTCAGCAGAATCAGCCTTAAGTGCTAAAGCATTGTCAACGTCTGTTGTGTTGGCCTTCAAAGCTAGCCCCGCATTGATCATGTCAAAGTTCTGGTTGAGGTCTTCGTGTGGCATTTTGTTAAAGTTATATGTGCTCATATATTAACCTCCCTCCCTTAAGCCGCTACGGCGTGCTCGATGCGGATCATCCAAGAGTCGTTAAGAATCTTGCCTGTCCATATCGTCTTCCAACCCGCCGATCCTCTCTGATTAAGAGGATCTGATGTGTCGCTGGTATCCTTATCTCCATGCACCTTAATGATGACAGAGCTTGAAGAGCCGCTAAGGGGTACTTCGCCGTATGCGTTCTGAGCAAAGATTATCGTTGCGTAAACGTCATTTTTAACTCCGCCAGTAGAGAGCATCCCTTGGGCTTTATTCCCGCCTGCGTCTGCAAAAGCAAGGGCGTTGGTCGTCTCGATAAAGCGGACTCCTTTATAGGCCCCTACCTCTCCTTCCATAACTCCGGTCTGGCTGGAATACTTCTCTACCGGAACCCAACCGTTCAACCCTTCTAGGGTGTACGTTGTGTTCGGGTGGCAAATAGCCACAAAGGCGGGGCGGATAGGCGTTGTTGAAATGCCAGTGCTCGCTTTGATTATGTTGGTTATTTGGCGTGCGTTGGCATTTTTAAGCGCCCTGATAGCGATATCGAGGTCGGTGGTGCTAATGGGCGCCACAACGCTGTCACGTCCTGCTACGCCGTTGGCGTACCTGACGTTTGAGCCTGCGGCGAGCTGGTCGCGCATGAGCACGTCCATTGTCTCTCCCTGCTGTTCCCCAAGCTGTTCTACTATCTCGGTAAGGATGGGGTCCATATAGAGGAGCTGGACTTTATCTGTTACAGGTACCCAGTCGCCGTACTGGACCACTGTAGCAGTGATCTCGGTTACGCTGATTGAGTTCCCTACAGGAGTCACACCTTCCTGAAGAGGGGTTGTTGCCGGAGGGAGAGTCCCCCAGCGTTTAAAGCGGATTATCTCTCCTGAATTCTTCGGGAGAGGGCGTATCTGCGCAAACTTGCGGTACAGGAGAAGCGGGACTGCCTTCTCAAGTGCCACCTTATCGTAATAGTCCTGTAGTTTTACAGGCATTGTGGTTGTATTTACCTGTGCCAAATGGCATTCCTCCAATCAAATCATGAAAAATTTTTTTTAGTTGCTAGAGCCCCTGACGGCTCAGCATGAATGACTCTTTCCACTTCCTGAATTCTTCGTCGTTCATTGTTTTGAAATCAGGAAGTTTCTTGTCCACACCCCCCTTAGTTCCCTGTTGAAATGCTCCTCGTCCGCTTTCTGCAAACGGAGCCTGTCTCGCAGGAGGAACCGTCCTGCCCTGTTCGGGCCGTGTCCCGGCCTGGGGCGCATTACCCCAAATAGGAGGTGCGCCAAAATAGGCCTGTTTCCCCTGTTGCCTGCGTATCGAGTCGTAGACGGACATAAATGTAGGCCCGTCATAATCCATAGCACGCCTCAGCCCCTCTGGGAACTTGGGGTCGGCTATAACCGCAAGGACCGCATCTTTCTCCGGGTCCGCGTTTACGTAGTTGATTATTTGTGCATTGGCGGCCTGCACCTGTGCAATTCTGGCCTGCTCCTGCATCTGTCTGAAGTGACTCTGAATCTTCTGGTCAATAAGCCTCTGGTTACGATCCTCGCGCCACTGGTTCAGCCGCTTCTCATAATCGTCATAATCCTCATATTCCCCCTGCTCAGGCTCTTTGTCCGGGTCAACCGGGTCAGCCCCCTGTGCTTCTGGACGCTGAAGCGGTATGCCCGTCTGATATGAGCGTATCGCGTCTGCTACTGCACTAGCGAGCCCGGGGTCTTTTTCTATCGCTTCTATTACTCCAGCATAGGGCTGTAACCTCGTTTCTATCTCTCCGAATTGGAGAGCCCTAAGAGCTAAGCTCTCAAGCTCTGCCTCGCTTTTAAGTTTGTATTCTGAGTCGCCGACCTTAAGCGTCTTATAAACGACCTCAGTTTCGCCGCCCAAAGGCTCATCTTTGACGTCATTTTCTTCTTCGCCATCATCGTCGCCCCAGTCAACAGGAGATTCCTCGTTGTCATCTGCGTGTCCGCCGCCCAAC
>CAZJYL010000230.1:0-4389 GCA_964550265.1 uncultured Bacteroidaceae bacterium | reverse complement strand
TTACTACATTCATCCGCAATGGGACAATTTTGGGTCAAATACCCTTTATCTTAAATTAATTTTTATTGATTACCGAAGTCGCACTGCAATTATTGAATTTATAGGCGAATGGAATGACTTGTTGTATAACGACATAATGTTTTTGAAACGAAATGTAATTGACACTTTAATAGAAAATGGCATAGCACAATTTATTCTTATTGGCGAAAATATTTTAAACTTTCATTATTCCGATACTGATTATTATGAAGAATGGCTTGATGATTTATATTGCGGCTGGGTGACCTGCATAGGCTTTTTGCCACATGTTGTAAGCGAATTACGCAAAGGCAAAATCAATAAGTATTTTACAATTAATGATGAGATAAATAACTTAAATTGGCGAACTTATCTGCCGGATAATTTAATAGTTAAAGTAGAAAGCTATTTTGTTTAATTGCATTTAGCCAATTATTGCTTATCTTTGAAATAAAAAAATGGGAGCTTTTCATGCCTATGATATTAGGGGCGTTTACGGTAAAGATTTTAACTCGGAAGATGTTTACAGAATGGGTTTTTTTCTGCCTTCAGTTTTAAACGCAAAGCGTTGGCTCGTTGGACGTGATATTCGCGAGTCGTCACCCGAAATTTACAGTTTTTTATTAAAAGGTTTAATTGATGCGGGAGCAATTGTATCTGATGCAGGCCTATGTACTACACCAATGATTTACTGGGCAACAGCCAAATACGGCTTTGATGCTTCGGTAATGATTACTGCCAGCCATAATCCTGCAGAATACAACGGATTGAAAATTTCAGCGGCAAATGCTGTTCCGGTAGGCTACGACAACGGACTAAATGCTCTGGAACAAAAAATAAAAGAAATCCCTATGCCCCTTGACAAAAAAGGAACTGTTTCTGCATTTGAATTTAAAAAAGAGTATATTGATTTCATGCTACCTTACAAAAAAGACATAAATAATTTAAAAATTGTAATGGATTGCAGCAACGGAATGTCCTCGATTTTGGTAAAAGAAATTTTCGGTACTCACCCCACATACTTGTTTGATGACCTCGACGGGCGTTTTCCAAATCACGAGCCCAATCCCCTAGACATGAAAAATATTGTTCAGTTGCAGCAAAAAGTAAAAGAAACAAATGCCGACCTGGGCGTTATTTTTGATGGAGATGCCGACAGGGTTATGTTTGTTGATGAAAACGGCTCATTTATTCCGCCGGATTTACTGATTGGTTTGCTGGGACATTATTTCTTTGAAGAAAAGAAATTAAAAGGTAAGGTAATTCAAGATATTCGCACATCGAAATCGGTTGCCGAATATCTTACCCCAATGGGGGCCGAAATGAAAATTTGGCGTGTAGGCAGGGCTTATGCAGCAAACATGTTGCGCCAAATTGATGGTATTTATGGTGGCGAACTGGCCGGACATTATTATTTTAAAGATTTTTATTACAGCGATTCTGCCATTTTGGCTTCTATACTAATGTTAAATTTATTTTCGGATTTTAAAAACAAAGGTGTATCAGTATCAAAAACCATTGGTAAAATCAGGAAATACGAAAATTCAGGAGAAATTAATTTTAGAATTGCCGATAAGCAATCAGCCATGGATGCGGTAAAAAAACATTTTGATGCAGAAGAAACGCCCACGATGTTTTTAGACTTCGACGGATACAGAGTGGAGTTTTCCGATTGGTGGTACAATATCCGTCCGTCAAATACGGAACCATATCTAAGATTGCTTGTGGAAGCAAAAACACTGTCATTACTAGAAGAAAAAACAAACAAAATCAAAGAAATTCTTTCAACTTACAAGTCATGAAAAAAATATTTTTCCTTTGCTTAATTGCCTTAAATGCTCTTTTTATAATTTCCTGCAGAGACCACGACAATTTGCCAAATAATCAAATTGAAATAAACGAAGGGCAAAAAAACTGGCGTAAGCTTATGCTTATTCAACGACCATACAGCAATATACCCCAATCCATGCAAGGAGAATTTTGCGAGGTGAGCAGCGGATTTTTATATGTGAAGGGAGATACTGTAACAGTGTATGCAAGTCTGCGTTTGAATTTCGAATATACGTATGTGATAACATCTAAAAATGGCGGGCTTAACTGGAGTGTTCAGAATCCGCAAAACGGGTTTATTTTATCTTCTGTTCAATTAGGCGAGAAATCCTACGCACTAAGAAAATATTTGAACAATGTGGAATTTGGTTCCGGTCAGCAATATGGTGGCGCCTGGACATGGACTAACATAGCAGGTAAACCTGCAAACATAAGAGCTTTAAATAAAGACACATTATACGCATTTGGAACTGACGGAATAAGAGTAAGTGAAAACGGAGGTTTAAACTGGACACTGAAGAGTTCTCTTGTTGCAATTGATATTCAAAATTACAGCAATAATGGCTTAATTGGTATTTTTGGCAATGAAATACGAATATCGAACGACCTTGGTAGCAACTGGACATTGCTTAGTACAATTAATCAACAATTATACTGCCTATATAAAAGTCCGAACAATTATTGGTTTGCAGGGGGCAAAAACGGTTCTGTTTTCATGAGTGCCGATAACGGAAACACATGGGCTCAAAAATTTATATTAACCAACATATATCCTTATACGGGTTCAGCACAAACACAAGATTTCCATTTTGTTGATGCAAATAACGGGTTTGCGGCTCTGGCCTGCCCCATAGTAGCAAATTGTGGAGACAAGTTCGATCAAATGACGGGATGTATTTTGCGCACTCTTGACGGTGGTGAAACGTGGACAGTGAATTACAGAACCGAATTTATAAGATATAACAGGCTGAATTCTGCAAGTGGACCAAATATGATGGCTTTGGGTGAGCAATACAGGGATAATTTTATTTCAGGGATTTATGTAACTTTGACAACAACATTAGGAAATTGACATGAAAGTAAGATTGACGTTTTTCGCATTTTTGTTTATTAGTACAATTCTTTTTATTACTCTGCCCGGATGCCAAGACTATAAACGTAAGGCTATAGAGTTAAAACATGAAGGGATTGATTTGGTTTATAGAACACAATTCGACCAGGCTATTGATGTACTGCAAAAATCAGTTAAATACAACAGCAATGACCCTGAAACATATTTTTTTATTGGAAACGCATATTATGGAAAGCATTTAGTGGATTCGGCTTTTTCATACTATTCAAAGGCTATTGAGGTTGATCCCCGTTTTGGTCAGGCTTATGTAAACCGGGGACGCATTTACAAAGAGCGTAACGACAGGGATAACGCATGCAGAGACTGGTTGAAAGCAGAAGAATGCGGCATTATGTCGATGAAGGAAGAAACCAAGTTTTGTAAATAGTATTGATAATTGTCTTAAAAAGGCTAATTTTTAATAGAATTTCCCAAAATAAATTTTATCGGCTTTGCCATGTTCATAACATTGCTATCTTTGCATAATAATCATTAAAAAAAAGGAGAATATAATTATGGCAGAACGTCTTTCTTCAGCGCAGCTCATGGAATTGGAACATCAATATGGTGCGCACAATTATCATCCGCTTCCCGTAGTTCTCGAACGCGGAGAAGGTGTATTTGTCTGGGACGTAGAAGGTAAAAAGTATTTCGATTTTCTTTCGGCTTACTCAGCAGTAAATCAAGGGCATTGTCACCCTAAAATTGTTGGAGCTTTGATTGACCAAGCAAAAAAACTCACTTTAACATCACGTGCATTTTTCAATGATTCGTTAGGAATTTATGAAAAATTCATTACTGAGTTTTTTGGCTATGACAAAGTATTGCCAATGAATACCGGTGCCGAAGCCGTTGAAACTGCAATAAAACTTGCAAGGAAATGGGCTTACCTGAAAAAAGGAATTAAACAAAATGAGGCAAAAATAATTGTTGCTGAAGGTAATTTCCACGGCCGCACAACTACCATTATTAGTTTTTCAAACGACCCATTGGCTTATAAAGACTATGGTCCTTACACACCGGGATTCGTGCAAATTCCTTATAACGATTTAGCTGCTTTAGAAAAAGCACTGCAGGATCCAAATGTTGCAGGATTCCTTGTTGAGCCTATTCAGGGCGAAGCCGGAGTTTTTGTTCCCGACGAAGGATATTTGAAAAAAGCATATGACCTTTGTAAAAAACACAATGCCCTTTTCATTGCCGACGAAGTTCAGACAGGAATTGCCCGTACAGGAAAGCTATTGGCAGTTGACCACGAAGGCGTTAAACCCGACATGATAATTCTTGGCAAAGCTCTTAGTGGCGGTGTATTCCCCGTTTCAGCAGTTTTGGCAAATGATGAAATTATGCTGAATATTAAGCCCGGCGAACATGGTTCTACATTTGGCGGAAATCCAATAGCTGCCCGTGTGGCTATTGCTGCTCTTAAT
>CAZJYL010000229.1:0-4436 GCA_964550265.1 uncultured Bacteroidaceae bacterium | reverse complement strand
AATTTTCAAACTATGGACGGTTTGAAAAATGCTTTTTTTAAGGGACGACTATTTAAGTCCGAAGCAAAAAACTTCGGACTTTTTTTGATATTGCTCTCAAAATAACAACTTGCAGCAAGGGAACTTATATAAATATTTAGTTTGGCTTGTGTGATTTTAACTAATAAGCTGAATTTTAACACATTGGTTTATTATCACATTTAATTGTATTTTTGCATCTTCAAAATAAAATCTAAAATAAGAATCATGAAATTATTGGAAGGTAAAACAGCCATTATTACAGGTGCAGCCAGAGGAATTGGCAAAGCTATTGCACAGACTTATGCCGAGCACGGCGCAAATGTAATTATAACTGACTTGAATGTAACCGACGAAACATTGCAGTTTGTTGAAGAGTTGAAAAAACTTGGAGTTAAAGCCAAAGCTTATGCAAGCAATGCTGCTGTATTTGAAGATTGCGAAAAATTAGTTGCTGCTGTAACAGAAGAGTTTCCTGTTGTAGATATACTTGTAAACAATGCAGGAATAACAAGAGATAATCTGCTTATGAGAATGACTGAGCAAGATTGGGACCTGGTTTTATCAGTCAATCTAAAGTCTGTTTTCAATATGACCAAGGCTATTCAAAAAGTAATGCTTAAGCAACGTTTTGGGTATATTATCAACATGAGTTCAGTTGTTGGCATCGAAGGCAATGCAGGACAGAGCAATTATGCTGCTTCCAAATCCGGTATAATAGGATTCACAAAGAGTATTGCTCAGGAACTTGGTTCCAGAAATATTCGCTGCAATGCCATTGCACCCGGTTTTATTGAAACCGAAATGACTGCTAAATTACCTGAAGAAGTAAGAAATAAATGGATAAATGAGATTCCTCTAAAAAGAGCCGGCACTCCGCAAGATGTAGCTAATGCTGCAGTATTTTTAGGCTCTTCGTTGTCCGATTATGTTTCGGGTCAGGTTATTAGCGTGTGCGGAGCCATGCAGCAATAATTTATTATGGGTCTGATTTCAGGATATCCGTTGTGGCTGATTTTCTTTTGTATAGTATTGGGCGCGGTATATGCCTCAGTATTATATACGGGAAAAAAATCAAAAAAATGGCGACGTGAAATCAGACTCCTTTTATTTGGTTTACGATTTGTAGTAGTTACGCTGCTTGCGTTTTTTTTAACAGAGCCATTAATTAGGCTGAATGTAAAGGTAACAAACAATCCGGTTTTGATTGTTGCAACCGACAACTCTAAGTCAATGATTAGTAGTTCCGATTCCGACTTTGTACGAAATGAGTTATCGGAATATTTAAACAAATGGCTTGATAAAACCAACAAAGAACTCGAAATTGTTCAATATCATTTTAGCGATTCGCTTTATGTCGGACCGGTTAATGAATACAATGGGAATATAACCGACATAGGCAATGCTTTTGATGAAATCAGAAACCGATACATAAATAAAAATGTTGCGGGATTGGTACTTATAAGCGACGGGATTAACAACTCCGGAGTTAATCCCTTGTATAGTGCCGAAAAAATACAATTCCCTGTTTTTACTGTTGTCGTTGGCGACACCACAACGTTGCTGGACGTTGCCATTACCTCATTAAATGGCAACAGAAAGGTAGTTTACAACAACTTTTTTCCGATAGAATTTTCAATATCGGCTTTGCAGGCAGCCGGACAAAATATAAACATAAAGGTTTGGCATAACGAAAAGGAAATTTTCAATTCAAAAACGGCAATTAACGAAAATATTTTTTCAAGGGTTTTTAACATCAGGGGCTTTGCAGAAAAAAAAGGTTTAAATAAAGTTGTAGTTTCGGTTTCGGCACTAAAAGACGAAAAAAATACGGCAAACAACACCCGTGTTTTTTATTTCGATGTTGTTGAAGATGAAAAAAAGGTGCTTATTGTTGCTTCTTCGCCTCACCCCGATATCAGAGCGCTTCGCTCAACATTGGAAACAAATTTAAATTATTCCGTAAAGGTTATTACGGGTGAGGCAAATGTTGGAGACATAAACGATTATGACTTATTGATACTTCACCAGATTCCGTCTAATACTACAAGAAGCAACATAATTTTTGACAAGGCAAAATCGGCAAAAATTCCTGTATGGCTTATTACCGGAGCAAATACCAATTATGCGGCATTTAATTCTTTAAATGCCGGTGCCACTGTACGCGTAAGAAGCAATTCGAGTAATGATGTGTTGGGTACCATTAATGAGAATTTTTCTTTGTTTTCTGTTCCCCGACATGAGGCAGATTTCATTAAGACACTTCCTCCTGTTTCGGCTGCATTTGGCGATTATTCCATAATGGCCGGCACCGAAGTTTTGATTTATCAGCGGGTTGGCAGCGTTGTTACATCACAGCCATTGCTTTGTATTTCGCAGGTTCAGGGACAGCGATGGGCATTGCTTTTTGGCGAAGGAATCTGGCGCTGGAAAATTTTTGACTTTCAAAGGAATAAGTCGCATGCATTATTTGACTCATTTATGTCGAGAATAGCGCAGTTTTTATCGCAAAATAGCGATAGAAGCCGTTTTCGCGTAATTCATGAAACAACTCATTCTGAAACGGAGCCGGTTAGGTTTTATGCAGAATTATATAATCAGAATTTCGAATTGATTAACAGTGAGCCGGTGGAACTTAACTTACGTGATGCTTCAGGTAAAAATTATTCATATACATTTATGCCCGATGGCTCCGGATATTCGCTTAATTGTGGCAGATTACGCCCGGGAGAATATTCGTTTTCTGCAACAGTTAAAAGCAAGCTGTATCCATATTCTCAAAGCGGAAGAATAACGGTGGATAATTTTAATCCCGAACTTGCTGATTTAAGGGCCGACTATAATATGCTTGGCCTGATTGCGCAGCAAACCGGGGGTATTATGGTGAAGCCCGAAAACCTAAATAACATTAACGAATATCTGCACAAAAACAACCTGATTCAGTCAACATACTACCGAGAAAATAAGTATATTGACCTGCTTGATTGGAAATGGATTTTATTTTTAATCTTGGCATTTACAAGTCTGGAGTGGATAATAAGAAAGAGAGAAGGGTATTATTGATAGTTAATTAATATTCAATCAGATTTAATATGTCTTTAAAAAAACTTATAATCAAATTTGCATAGATTATAGTCGATGAAATCACACTCCATAATTCCAATATTTTTACCTGAGCTTGGCTGCCCGAACAAATGTGTTTACTGCAACCAAAAACACATCAGTGGCCAGTATGTAATACCGGATGCGGAGGAGGTAAAAAATAAAATTGAAAAATATCTTTCCACAATAAAAGGGAAAGGGATTTATGCTGAACTGGCATTTTTTGGCGGCTCTTTTACCTCACTTTCTTTGGAAACTCAAATTGCCTATGTTGAAATAGCACAGCCGTATTTAAAAGACAAAAGCATCAATAATATCAGAATAAGTACCAGACCCGATGCAATTTCGGAAGACAATATTGTTATGCTTAAACAATACGGTGTCAGCATTATAGAACTTGGCGTTCAGTCTCTTGACGACGATGTTTTAATGCATTGCGGCAGAGGATATGAATCTTCTGTTGTATATGAGGCTGCAGAAAAAATTATTGCCAATAATATAAGCCTTGGAATGCAAATGATGATAGGGTTGCCCCATAGCACCTATGAAAAAGATTTGTTTACTGCAAAAGAAATAATACGAATTGGGGCACATGGTGCAAGAATTTATCCCCTGCTTGTTTTTGCCAATACCGACCTTGAACACTTGTATAACAAAAAAGAATATATCCCATTATCTGTTGACGATGCTATAGAGCGGTCGGTCGACATACTTGAGTTGTTTCTTGAGTCAAATGTTAAAGTTTATAAAATCGGATTACATCCTTCGGAATTTATTGACAACGGCACCCTGATAGCCGGTCCATGGATTCCCGCTTTCAGACAACATGTTCAGGCAAAGGTGTGGCAGAGAAAATTTGAGAAAGAATTAAAAAACGATAAGTTGATTAAAGGTTTTTTTATAAATCAGTCCGACATTAATTCTGCAATTGGGCCAAATAAATGTAATATTGAAATATTTAAACAAAAAGGGATTAATTTGAGTTTTCGGATTGATAATTCATTAAAACGGGGAGATTTTTATGCATTTTATTCTTGACTACAGGGCTGAAAATATTGCGGAAAATCTTTCAGATTATGGCGAAATAATTTTATTTGATGCCAAAGGTATGGTTTATCCTGCCATAAGCGGGCATCCGGATATTTTTATTTCAAAAGCTGCAGGTAAATGGATTATTGCACCTAACACGCCCGATTATATCATCAAAGAGTTTGAAAAGAAAAAAACATCTTTTATTTACGGAAATAAAAGTGTCGGATTTAGTTACCCTGCTACAGCCCATTATAATTATTATTGCGATGATGAAATTGCAATAG
>CAZJYL010000228.1:0-4436 GCA_964550265.1 uncultured Bacteroidaceae bacterium | reverse complement strand
ATATTATATTATTGACACTCAATTGTTTATAACTGTTTTAAGGGGCGACTATATAGCCGAAAGTCCTCTTTCGATGGAATGCAAAGTGGTGCAAATTATGGAACTGGGTTCGCATCACATGTTTATTGCCAATGTGCTTAACACTATTGCAGATGAAGGGTTTTTCAATAAAAAAACTTCCAAGTTCGAAATAGAAAGGGCTGGGTTAATTTCTTATAACCATGGTGGTTATTACAGGCATGGCGAATTAATCGGAACATTCGGCTTTTCGGTGAAGAAGAAATAATTCTACCGATTTAAATCAAAGAACATTAAAAAGTGGTTTAAACCCTATTCTTCTCTTTGTAATAACAATATTGCATTTTGAGGAACAATAAAATATTTTTCATCTTCAATCATTACCTCAACTGCATTTTTTTGCAGAAATATTGCCAAATCACCTTGTTTTGCCTGCAATGGGATGTACTTAATGTTATCACCGGCTCCGGCTTTCCATGGTTCATCAATTTCGTCGGAAGGTATGGGATAACCCGGACCAACCTGAATAACAAAACCTTCCTGCAAAAGTTCTTTTTGCGAATAGCCGGGAGGAAGATAAAGACCTGAGCGTGTTTGCTCTGTTTCTTTTTTTGGCTTTATTAATACTCTATCGCCAACTACTATAATATTTTTCATTTTTATTCTTTAAAAAACTTTTCGGTGTAATTGTAATTATCAGCAAAAACAGACAATATATACATGCCTTTACTTAAATTTTCAATTGAAATAACAGTGGTATTATCATTGGCACCATGGCTTTTTTTATACACTTTTCTACCATGTATGTCATAAATGGATATTTCGCATTCCGAATCAATTCCTTTAACACAAATGAAATCGCCTGCAGGATTAGGGTATATAACGAGAGAATTTTTATCTATTTCGGCAACAGACACAGGCGATGTACGATAATGGCATTTAAATCCCTGCCCATGTGTTGTGGCAGAAGTTTTAAAAGTAATGGTCATTTTACCATTTGATGAATACAAAACGGGAGGCAATTGATTACCTTTAAATTCGCCAAGTAAGTCATTAGTTGGATTTTCCACCACTTTTACATAATCACTTGAATCCAGGTCGAATTCAGTAAATGTTAATATCACGGGGCTACCTGATGAAGGGGCAATTTTCCAGCGGCAGAAACTATTACCATGATATAAGTATGGTCCGGAGCCATCTTCAATGGTGTCTGATTCCGCCGTATAAGTGGTTAATGAAGAGCAAAATACCAAAGGCGTAACAATACTGTACGAAACAAGGAACCCACATGCAGTGTCGGATCCATTGCTGGTAAATTTTAAATATGCGCGATTACCCGGAACTGTGATGTCAGATGGTAATTGATTTCCGCTATAGGTTCCTATAACAGGAGAAGACGAATTACTGCCGCGATAAATCGTAAGAATATCATTTCCTGCTTCAGTATCAAATTTTATAAAAGAAAGTTTTATTGCAGTGACACTATCCTGAGGAGCGATAAGCCAAGAACAATCGGTATTATTGCGGTAACCAAATAATGGACCTGAGCCATCATCTATTGTACCATCACTTGAAGTAAGTGTGTCAGTACCATTGCAATAATACGGATACTGCCCTTCAGGGTACATGCCAATGACTAATTCATGCATTAATGTGAAATTGGAACCGCTTGGGGTTAAATTATCGGTATAGAAATATCCATCGGAACTACCGCCCCAGCCCCAATTAAAATGAAAATAACAGGAATCCTGATATCCGTCAACAATAAAAGCATGTCCCATGATATAATTTGTATCGCTCCAGCCTGCATAATACATAGGGATGCCTTGCTCTAAATTGCTTATTATCAGGCTATCCCAGCCCAATGATACAGAATCTCTAAAAATATAATGTGTTGAGTCAGAGTATTTAAAAAATGATTTCATAACATGGGCAGCCTTGTGATTATTCATACCGCTGCCATTTGGACCATAGTGCATGTCAACTCCAACGCCGATGTTATAAACCATTTTAGAAGAAGCAGGATTTGAACGCGTCAGAGATATTGCCATCTCGTTAAAATTATAATTTTCGGAACCATAATCAACGCTTAATGTTCCATATACTGTATCCTGACTTGTATAGAAGCCATTGCCTGTAAGTGGCCACCTAAAATAGTTTGCCAGCTGGCCAAGTGCAGTGGCAACGCAACCGGTAACACATTTGCCATCCGGACCTAAAGGGTCTGGCGGACAAAATTCATTGTAATAAATAGTTTGATTCCATTTGGTATTTATTAAAGGAGATACCTGACCTTTTGGAGAATTAATTGAACCATTTAAAAAGTTACTCCACAACAATTGGTTTTTTGCACTATAATGTTTTTCATAAACCAGATTTTGATAAATCTGCTCGGAAAAATTTTTCAGCAGTTGATTTAGCGCAAAATTGTCATTTTCGGCAAAATACTGACTCTCGGCCGAATAAGCCAATACAGGAATAATATTTTTATCTGCTGAAACCATAACAAATCCTTCCGGAAATAAATTACAGATATAATATGTTGTTATTCCATTGTATTCAAAAGTTGAAATATCAGGAGTCTGGGGGATGAAAGAATTGTTTAAGCGCTTTGCTGCAAAATTATTAGCCACAATACGAACTTCTTCAATACTTACGTTTTGAGCCTGTATAAATGTTGTTATACTTAAAAGCATTAATAACAACACTATTGCTATAGAATTAAACAATTTAATTTTCATTTGTTTTTTTCGAGTTGGGTAATTAATTTTTTTGTCATTTGCTTTATAAAAGGCATAATGTCATCTTCGTTTACAAGGGTAAGTTTGCCTTTTTCAACCACCAGTTGCCCGTTTGAAATCACATGGGATATATGCTTGCTTTCCATGCCAAAAATCATGTGCATAGCCATATTTTTCGGCGTAACTTCTTCAGGTGACGGATAATCTAAGACTATAAGATTATTTTCGGCATCGCCTGGAATTTTATTTTTAGAAAAGTAATCATTTCCTGTGCGTAAGCGTTTGATGGCAATTTCAGGATCAATTTGGTCAAATCCCTGCCCGGCAAGAAAAGCCATTTTGGCACTACGAAGCATATTTCCATGCAGGCCGTCGGTTCCAAGCATTATATTTTCTCCTAAGCCTTCGGAATTGAAAAAACCGACATTACTTCGCAGATTACTTTCCATATTTTCAACAACATAAACACCGCTTTTATTTATAAGTTCGGCTTCTTCATTGCTTAGATGAATGGCGTGTGCTAAAACAGTCTTTTTAGATTCAAGAACTCCGGCATCGTATAAACGCTCAACAACAGCAACACCGTATTCTTTCAAGCATTGTTCCTGGTCTATTGTGTTTTCTGCAACATGGATATGTATTCCTGTCTTATGTTTTGAAGCCAATTCAACGGCATTTTTAAGTGTGGTTGAACCAACTGTGAAACTTGCATGCAGGCCCACCAAACCTGTATGAGACGATAACCAGCTGTCGGTATATTCAAGCCCTTCTTCAGACGCCGTGTAACTTTTCCTATCACTTATTTCGAAGCATGGCAAAAACTGCAAACCAACTTTATTATAGGCCTTTTCGATTATTTCCAGCGAGCCCCTGATGTAATTTTGGCTTGAATGATGTTCTAAAACGCTAGTAACACCATTTTTTAGAGACTCCATTGCAGAATACAATGCACATGCCTCCAAAACGTCAGCGTCTAGAAACTGATCTATTTTCCATGCTCCGGTTTTTAATCGGAATTCAAAATCGTTTGTATTGGTCAGTTCATGTGTCCGTGAAAGGCTGACATAGCTATGATGATGCGCATTTACAAAAGAATGCATTACCAATTTGCCAAAACAGTCAATAATCCTTACATCATCTTGATTTTCAAGCAGATCGTTTACATCTGAACTGATACTGAGCTTGTTTTTTTGATCGGCTTCAACCAAAACATTGGTAAATAACAATTTATTTTGCCTAAAGTCGAAATAATTAGCATTTTTTAAAATAATAGACATTTTTTTCAATTACAGATTTTACCTTTGTATATAGCGTTTATCAAAGGTTTGTCAAAGATAACAAAATAATATATTATGAAAAATAATATAGATGATATTTACAAATATTTAAAAGAAGCAGATAATGACACGGTTTCGGCTAAAAAAGTAATGGAGTATTTGGATAAAATTAAGTCAAATGATAAAGAGGCAGAAGATAAATGTTGGTTTAGCGAATTTTTGGAAAGCATTTCAACGTTGAATAATATCCAGGAGTTTTCTAAATTTTTTTGTAATTATTTATACAATTTATTTGACAATAAGCATGCTTTGGTTATTGTTTCTTTTTTCTCTGCGCAAAATTCAGAATTTAATGCAGAATCGGTTTGTGGTTGCCCTGAATTGACGCAATCTCTTGAAC
>CAZJYL010000227.1:0-4445 GCA_964550265.1 uncultured Bacteroidaceae bacterium | reverse complement strand
CATCAATACTATAAATAGGAATTTTATCGCGGGTAACGCTAAATTCAATAATTTCCGGTGTGCCCTGACGGGCTATCCCAAGAACAACAACCGTACCTTTAGCTCCTCTGAGCTTCTTCAACACATAGTTGTTGTTCACTATTTTGCCTGTGGCATTTTCGTTGTCAATGGCAACAATTTTATCTCCCGCACGAATTCCGACAGCCTCACTGGGACCTCCTGAAATAACATCTACAACATTTATGGTGTCTCTGATAATCTGAAACTGAATTCCTACTCCTTCGAAATTACCTTCCAATGGCTCGTTTGCCTGCTTGATTTCTTCGGACGACATATAAATGCTGTGGGGATCAAGCTCCTCAAGCATTTTTCTTATGGCAATTTCAGTCAGCTCGTTTTCATTTACGGTATCAACATACGAAAGACGTATATACTGAAGTGCTCTGCGGAATTTATCTTCGGTTTTGGAAGGGTCGTGTTGCGAATAAGCAATAATTGAAGCAGAAAGCAGTAAAAATGAAAAAAGAAATTTCATGATTTTTTCTTTAGAAACGATTTTATTCCCACAAAATTATATTATTTTGTAATTCATTTATAAATAAACATGGGGTCAATTCAAATAAGCGATAAAAAATTTTTCCGTTTTTCCGTTTTTATGGCTTTTATACTATGCCTTCCTATGTTTATAGCTTTTGTTTTCGCAGATTATTTTCCATTTCTTATTGGTATATATCCTTTGTCGATAGAAGGCTTGCCGGGGATTTTGACTGCCCCCCTCGTTCATTCCGACTGGGCACATTTGTCGGGAAACATATCTGCGCTGTTTATACTTTTTCTTGTTTTATTAAACAACTTTCATCCAATGGCATGGACCATTATTTTATTAAGCTACATTGTACCGGGTTTCTGGACATGGTTTTTTGCCCGCCCTGCATGGCATGTGGGTGCAAGCATGATGGTATATTCAATTGCCTCGTTTATTTTTTTTGCAGGTATTTTTTCAAATCACACCCGACTGATTGCTTTATCGCTGTTTGTCGTTTTTATGTATGGCGGTATTTTTTGGGGTATTTTCCCTACCCTGCCGGATATATCGTGGGAAGGCCATTTGAGTGGCTTTATTTTAGGAGTGTTTTTGGCTGTTTTGTATAGAAAAGACATTAAAGCTATGTACCCGCATAAAAATTATTTCGAAGACGAAGACACTGACGATAATAATGAAATAGAAAACACAAACAGCGATAACAACGAGTAATTTTGATTTATTTTATAAATCATTGACTATTACATAAATTCCGCAATCTTATATACATTATTTTTTTTTGCTCAATACAATGTACTTTTTATAATATGTATATTTGCACTCCAATTGAAAAATGGCAAATAAAAACAACATACAAATTAAGAATAAGAAAGCGTATTTCGAATATAGCATAATGGAGAAATACACTGCGGGGATTGTTTTGCAGGGAACGGAAATAAAAAGCATTCGTTCAGGAAAGGCATCAATAGCCGAAGCATATTGTCTCATAATAGAAAATGAAGTTTTTATTCGCAACATGAATATTGCCGAATATTCCTATGGTACATACAACAATCATGACCCAAAGCGGGACCGCAAATTACTGCTGAACCGAAAAGAAATAAAAAAACTAAACAACAAAGTTCGTGAAACAGGACTAACTATAATTCCACTTCTGCTTTATATTTCGCCTGAAGGATATGCAAAAATTGAGATAGCATTGGCAAAAGGTAAAAAAATGTACGATAAACGAGAAACGTTGAAGGAGAAAGACAATAGGCGCGAGATGGAACGAAAAGATACTTATAGATATTAAAAATACTTCAATTAATAAAGTGGATATATTATAATAGTATCTTATAAATCAAAGGCTGAAAGCCATTTACTATAAAAATAAAAAAATCATTATTTCAATATAATAAAATCAAATTTTGATAGTTATATTGCATTGGTACAAAAAAGGAAATTTTTAAAATCATAAAAAATGATACCGACTATTGACATTCACGAACTAAACGAGCGCATACAGCGCGAAAGTGCTTTCATCGATTTAATCAGGATGGAGCTTGGAAAAAGTATTGTTGGACAAAAAAACATGGTTGACAGGCTGTTAATAGCTTTATTTGCAAATGGTCATTTACTGCTCGAGGGTGTTCCGGGACTTGCAAAAACCTTAGCCATTAAATCACTGGCAGCGGCCATAGATGCAAAGTTTAGTCGAATTCAATTCACCCCCGACTTATTACCGGCCGACTTAATCGTAACTATGATTTACAGCCCGAAATCAGAACAATTCAATGTGAAAAAAGGACCTGTGTTTTCCAATTTCATTCTTGCCGACGAAATAAATCGTTCGCCTGCAAAAGTTCAAAGCGCCTTACTGGAAGCTATGCAGGAAAGACAGGTTACCATTGGCGAAACTACATACAAACTCGAAGAGCCTTTTCTGGTAATGGCAACACAAAATCCAATAGAACAGGAAGGTACATATCCATTGCCCGAAGCGCAGGTTGACCGTTTTATGATGAAAGTATTGGTAACCTATCCCGAAAAAGAAGAAGAAAAACTTATTATCCGCCAAAATCTTGCACCACAATATCCGCTGCCAAACAAAGTTGCAACAATAGAACAGATAATGCATGCCCGCAAACTGGTATATGATATTTATCTTGACGAGAAAATTGAAAATTACATAACCGATATCGTTTTTGCAAGTCGCTTCCCCGCCCGCTTTGGTCTGATTAAATACAAAGACATGATTAACTACGGCGCTTCGCCACGTGCGGGAATAAACATGGCTCTTGCTGCAAAAGCCTATGCTTTGCTTAATCACCGCGGTTACGTATTGCCCGAAGATATCCGTGCAATTGCTGCCGATGTGATGCGTCACAGAATAGGACTAAGTTACGAAGCCGAAGCCGAAAATATTACAACCGACCAGATTATAATTGATATTCTTAACGCTGTTCAGGTACCATAATGGAAAACGATAAATTTCAACTTTCGAAAAAAGTCAAACGAATCGAAATAAAAACACGCCGGTTGACCGATGAAGTGCTTGCGGGTTCATACCACAGCGCTTTCAAAGGTCGTGGAATGACTTTTAGCGAAGTTCGCGAATACGGTTATGGTGACGATATGCGTAGCATCGACTGGAATGTAACCGCACGTTTCAATCATCCATACGTAAAAGTATTCGAAGAAGAAAGAGAGTTGACCGTTATATTACTAATAGACCTTAGTGCCTCAAATAATATTGGTTCTACAGCATTATCCAAAAACGAACGTATTGCAGAACTGGCAGGCACACTGGCTTTTTCGGCACTCCGAAACAACGATAAGGTAGGTGTGATATTTTTTACCGATAAAATCGAAAAATTTATTCCTCCAAAAAAGGGTCAACAACATATTCTTCGCATTATTCGCGAGCTTATCACATTTAAACCGGAAAATTCGGGAACAAATATCTCGGCGGCTTTGGAATATTTCAATCGTGTTGTCAACCGCCGCGGAATAGTGTTTTTAATTTCCGATTTTATTGACGACAGTTATGAACGCGCCTTTGCCATAACTGCCCGTAAACACGATTTTGTGGCATTACGCGTAATCGACAGAATAGAATTGTCGGTTCCCGGAAGTGGGCTTATATTCATGCGTGATGCCGAAACCGGCAAAACCAGAATAATAGATTCCAAAGGGGCTTCGGCGCACACATACAAATCATGGTGGACCCAGCAACAACAATATCTTACTGAAACAGCTGCAAAATTTAATATTGACGTTGTTGACTTTATGACTGATGAAGATTTTGTAAAACCACTGGCTAAACTATTTAAAAAGAGGGGGAAAAGAATATGAGAAATTCAATTGCTTTTCTGCTGGTTTTATTTTTAATAACTGAACTTAGCGCCCAAAACAGCCTTAAAGTTTCACTAAAACGCGATTCAATCAGTGTTGGCGAACTTTCGGAACTACAATGGCAGCTCTCGGTGCCTTCGGGAACAAAAGTATTACAAATGCCAATGGTTCCCGACTCAATGCCATCAGGAATTGAAGTGGTCAATAAAAAAAATATAGAGACTAAAAAAAAGGGAGCTCAGGACATTTATAAACAAACTTATTCGATTTCGGCATACGACAGCGGGTTTTTTGCCATCCCTTCTTTTTCTGCCTTTGTTTTACAAAACAACGATACAGTAGAATTAATGAGCGATTCTTTAATGTTATACTGCACAACTGTGCCGGTAGACACCACAAAGGCAGTTAAAGACATTAAAGATATTTTTGAAGTTGAGGGCAAATTTTCATGGATGTGGCTATGGTTTGTAATTGCCGGAATTCTGATTGCTGCTGTCGGAATTTACTTATTTTACAAATTCCGTAAACGCAAAGTCCAAACCCCTGCTGAAGAACTTGTCTGGAT
>CAZJYL010000226.1:0-4454 GCA_964550265.1 uncultured Bacteroidaceae bacterium | reverse complement strand
TTCCAAAACACTAATCCGAACGCCAATTGGTTTTCACTTGGAATGGGCATATATAGTATTAATGCTTCATATCTCGTTGATCAGATTTGCTTGTTACCAACAATTCCGTGCAGCAATGCTCAGAAAAGCCGATTCATCAATCTTCATTATGGAATCAGGTCTTCTTCAACCCCGGGATTAAAAGCAGTTACTGTTAAGAATACAGTTTTTGATTTATGCCATTTTGGTGTTTATTTGTCCGGAATGGAATATTCGACGGTAATTAATAACGATTTCATCGTCGATGACTTTACTTTCCACATGATGACCAATGAGTATGCTTATGGTTTGTACCTGAATCAATGTAATGGCTTTCAGGTTGAGGGCAATGATTTCATGTCTCCAACTTCTGGAAACAGAGGCTGGACTGGTATTTATGTAAACAACTCAAACACCGGAAATGGCGCAAACAGCAGCAACCAGATTTACAGAAATACATTTACAGATTTATATTCTGGCATCGTTGCTTTAAATAACAATAAAGGCCCTGCTACTTCTGATGGTCTTAAATTTAATTGTGAAACATTCAATGGTAACACTTATGATATATCCGTTTTGCCAAAATCAAATCCTAATATTGGTATTAGTGCTATGCAGGGATGGTATCTAGCCAACTCGTTTAACGCGAAAACACTATCAAGAAACTGGTATTCTGCTACATGTGCCGGAGATGAGAACCAATTTAAAATTGATTGGTATCCAGGAAGCGAGTATCATATTATGCATGCAAATTATTCAGGTGCTCACTGGCAACCTGAATGTTATGACTCCTATTTGCAAACTTTCTCTCCCGACAATCCATTAACATTTTCACCCTCTGATTGCCCGGACAGAACTATAATTAATCCCATCGCAATAGGTATTGAATTACAGTCTGTAAATACTAAAATACAAGAGCTGGGCAATTTGATTGATGGTGGACAAACATCCCTGCTGGTTTCCATTGCTCAAAGCAACATTCCAAACGGTCAAATGCTACAGACCATGCTTGAATTTTCGCCTTATTTATCCGATGAAGTTCTTGTGACACTAATAGAACGTCCGAATGCTTTATCACCAGGCACGATGCAGCAGATTCTTACCGCCAATTCACCATTAAGCGATGAAGTTTATCAGGCTGTTCAAGCTATGCAAACACCACTTCCAAAAGGTATCCGAAATCAGATTGCTGCATTGCAGACCGGTGAAATGTCAGACAGAGATAAGCTTCTTTATGGAATAGCTTATTATGAATATTCAGAAAAAGTTCTTGAATCCGATCTTGTTCGTTACTATCTGAATGATACACTCATTGTTAATCCAATGGATAGTGTGGTGAAAATTCTTGAGCAGGCAACAACCAAAAATTCGAAGTTAAATCTGGTGTCTGCATATATTAGTTCCCGTCATTTTGCAAAGGCAAATCAGACACTCGACAGTTTAGTCAATATTGATGCGTATCTTGTTTCATATTCTGATAAACAAAAAATGAATATTCTTACAGCTGATTTACCGGGAAAAGAATTGTCATTACTGACAGACAGTTTAAAGATGCAGGTTCTTCTATCAATAGCCAATGATACGCTGCAATACGGGGCTGCTTATGCTAAAAACACTTTGGAACTACTGAACGATACTTTGTTTCAGGAATTGACACTGATCCCAATGCCGACTATGGATAATCGGAGCATATTAACATATTCGACGGAAAGTCAACCGGAAATTGAAACAGGGCTTCTGTCATGCTATCCCAATCCGGCAGGAGAAAAATTCACGGCTCACTTTGAGGTTGAATCAGTATGCACTGAAATATTCCTGATAATTCACAACGTCATGGGAAAAGAAGTATCGCGTATCAGAGTGAATGAATGTATGGGTGATGTTGAAATCAATTCACCGGCCGAATCAGGCACCTACTACGTGTATATTGAATCCTGCGGACAATACATCGCCATAGACAAAATTGTTGTAACCCGATAATCATGAGATTGGTTATCACTTTAATATTTATCACCTTTGTGATTGTGCAGAATATTTCTGCACAATCACAATCTTTTTACAGAGTCTATCCTGAACTTGACTCAGATTATTCATTTGGTAAGGCTTTAAGCTTTGATAGCAGCGGTTACTATTTATTATTATTATCTGATGATGACACTCTTGGAAATACTTATCAGACCTATATTGCGAGGTTCGACACAAGCAACACTCTGCAATGGAAACAGCCTTTTATATCCGGAGCTGACGGGAATGCTTCATTTGGAGATCTTATTTTAACTTCGGATACCTGTATGGCTTTTTGTGGATGCACAATTGACCTTCCCAGAAAGGGAATTCTTGTTAAAGCAGATAAGCAGGACGGATCGCAGATTTTTGTCAGAACATTTGGAGATACGGCGTACTACAATTTTCATAATATTATTGAAACAGCTGATAGTGGGTTTCTTATGGTTGGAGTCACTGACTCTATCAACACATCTTTGATTTATGATTTATATATATTGAAGACCGATAAAAATGGGATTAAACAATGGGATACAATTATTGTTCTTAATAACAGAGGATTATCAACAAGCTCGATAATCAAAATAAATGATGTGTATTATTTTACTGCCTTGAAACAGAGAAATCAGCAATACAACGACAATAAGCTTGTTGGAATAAAACAGGATGGAACCATCGTTCTAAACAAAGATATTATCCTTGCAACTTATGGCGGGTATCTTGGTGCTATTGCGGTAACCAAAGACAATCAGCTTTTGCTGGGAGGGCAGATCAATGAATACTATTGGCCTTATGATCCATCTTCAGGAAACATTAATGATATTCCGTACGGAAAAATGTACATCGGTAAATTCGATACGCTCGGCAATATTATTTGGAGTAAAAAATATTTCTGTCCAAATATTTTGCAGAGCACTTATCAGATCCTTTCAACAACCGATGGCTATTATTTGGGTGGTGCCTGTGGCTGGGGCTGGTATTATAAAGGGACCGGTGTTGACTATCATGAGCCTTCCGATTCATTTATGGATAATTTTCTGATGAAAATAACAGAAACAGGCGACAGTGTCTGGACTCGTGTATTTCGGAAGCAGGATGGTTTTTTGGATAACAATTATGAGTGGGTCAGTCAGGATATTATGGAAGATATGGTTCGTACTATAGATGGCGGCATTGCAGCAACAGGGTGGTTCTATGCAATGGGCCCGATTTCATCAGATTACAAGCAATACGCCTGGGTACTCAAAACCGACAGTAATGGATGCGGCAAACCGGGTGTTCCTTATGGTCTGTACCGCGAGGAACTGCCCTACAATGCAGACAGCAGCATTGTACACCTTACATGGCAGGACGATGATACAACCAATATCTGGCATCATGTGCAGGGTTCGAAAGACGGACAGTGGTATTTCTGGGAGCTCACACCACGCCCGGTAACCACCAATGAATTTTTTGATACCGTTCCGAAATATCATAACTATTGCTATCGCGTGTTTGGATTGGATACCACCTGGGCGCGCACCTGCGAGAGTTCCGAAATCTGCATCACAACCGGGATAGATGAATATGCTTCTGAAGGCGGCTTGCTTGCTGTGTATCCTAATCCGGCTTCCGATGTTATCAACTGTGCACTGCCTGAAAATGAAAAATTCGACATTATTGTTTTTGATGTTTCCGGAAAGGTGGTTCTTCATCCGAATAGCACAAATGCAGATGTCAGTCTTAGCGGAATCGAAGACTCGACAACTGACATTTCTGGAATTGGCATTAATGTCAAGAAACTTCCGCCGGGCATCTATTTCATTGAGGCGTGCGGAGAGCGGGTTTTGAGGGGGAAGTTTGTGAAGGAATAGCGTTTTACATACACTTCCCATTGTGCCTTTAAAACAAATATAGATGAGACTTTTTATTACATTTGGGAAAAATGATTTTATTCAGTTATTAATATAATTAGGGTCTGCTGAAAAAGTCTGAGGTGCGCTAGCTTTGAGGCGACAAGACGAAGATGTATAGTAATACTTCGAGTCGAAGGCAACGAAGAAGATGGTGCGCATCAGACTAACAAACACTTTCAGCGTAGCATTATATCCGATTTATTTTTGAAAATAAACGCAAAATTTATTACATGAATGAAGCAATAAAATTGAAATGCAAGGATTTTTAATGATTTTGTTTAAAATACCTGCATCTGCATTGCAGTTTAGTGTAAATAAATTGCTGGTGCAGAAAGTGTTGAGTGTTTTTCAGCAGTCCCTAATTAAAGTTGTAATTCTAATATAAAGGAAAAATATTAGGGATAATGGCATCATTTTTGTTAAATTTGCAGGCACTTAAAAAATAACCAATATGAAAAAAATTTATTTTGTATTTTTTGCTTTGGCAGATTCAACTATCAAATGCAACAAAATTCAAGAAGCTAAATTAAAGAAAAG